>JBLFZR010000034.1:0-13074 GCA_047610595.1 Nitriliruptoraceae bacterium
CGGCGCGCCAGCGGTCGGCTGGGCCACCCGCCGGCCCCGCCCACGCGATGTACGCGTAGGAGCCGGGGAACTGCTCGGACGGCGACCCCGTCACCTCGCCGGGTGACGGGGCGGCGTTCGCGTCGGGCACCACCGTGTCCTCGTCGAAGCCGGAGGTGTTGGCGACCTCGTCAAACAGGCTCGCGTTGATCGGTCCGGACGTGGACGCGTCGGGGTGATCTGCGTTGTATCCCGCGACCCCCCAGCCGCGGTTCTCGGACGGGAAGATCCCCTGGACTGCGGGCCGGTGCAGCTGCGTCGGGACGTTGACCGAGGCAGGCTCGTCGGTCCCCACCGTGATCGACGCGCTCGAGGACAAGGACAGCAGCTCGGCAACACCGGCATCGTGCGCCGACACCTCGACCCAGTACGTCGTGCCAGAGACCGCGTCAAACGTCACCGAGGCGCCGCCGTTGAGCGCGTGGTGGATCGTGAACGGGCTCGGCGGGACAGGCGTCGAGTTGACGGTGAACGCGGCGCGCTCGATGACGCCACCAGTCGCCGTCTTGACAGTGACGACCGCGGGCGTGGAGACCGCGCGTGGGGCGATGCCGCTCAGGTTCACGTTGACCGAGACCTCGCCCGTCTCGCTCGCCGTGTACGGCGTGAACGGGGACGTGCGGTCGGTCCGCGCGAACACGCGCACGTTGGGGATGACGATCGGACCCATGGCGCCGGGGACGTCGACGCCGCCCGGGTTGGTCGTGTCCGGTGGTGCGCCGGTCGTCGCGGTCACGAGCGCGACGTCCACGCTGAGCGAGCGTGGGTCAACCGGCGAGTCGGTGACGACGTCGACCTCGATCCAGTCGGTGATGGTGCTGTCGCCGGACTCCTCTGGTGCGAGCACGGTGAAGTCGTAGGTCGCGGTTGCGCTGGTCGGTGCGGCGCCGACAGCGCCCGCCGGCAGCGCGCCGGTCCCGGCGCTCGGCGCGAGCACGGTCCCGGGCCCGGCGCCACGGCCGTGGCGGACGACGATCTGGACGTCGTCGCTGAGCCCCCCGGTGCGGTCGAGTTGGACCGACAGCGTGGCCGGACCCGCGTCGGGCAGCCCGGTCCGTGCCCCGTCGCGCCCAAACAGCGTGAAGTCCTGCTCGGCGTCGTACGAGACCTGGCTCCGCCCGTTCGCGTCGAGCGCCGCCGAGATAGTCGTGCCGCCGCCGTCGACGTAGTCGATGCTTGGCGCCCAGGCGACCGTGTCGTCGTTGCCGTTCTCGATGACATGGACGCGGAAGTACATCGCGTCGCCCGCGCTGACCGCGCGGGTGACGTCGTGGTTCACGGGCGGCGAACCAGCCGTGACGACCTCGTCGAACAGCTGCGCGCCGGCGTGCTCGATGAACACGCGCAGGCCATCCCCGGCGCTGCCGGTCGCCCCGGCGTAGGCGGCGCTCCCGCGGACCCGGACCGTGCCGTCAAACGGTGCGACCCACCGCCGGACGGTGTCGATACGGGGGCTGGACCCGATGATGATCTCGTCGATGTCCTCGTCGCCCGTGTAGACGATCGTGGAGTCGAACTGCTCGAGCGGAACCGGTGTCGTGATGGACCGGTCGAGGAACGACGGTACGCCGTTGACCAGCGTGTTGAAGTACACGATCTGGTGTGGCGGGTTATCCATATCCGGACGGATGAAGTCCGGTCGCCCATCGCTGTTGACATCCTCGAAGTAGCGCTCGGTGATCGTGAAGCCGAACCCGCCACCGACCTGGATCGAAGCGACGGGATAAGCCTCAAAGTGCAGGTCGATCCGGATGTCGCGCGACCGGCCGAGGCTGTCGATGTTCTGCAGCGGCTCGCCGGCGGCGAACCGCATCCCGTCGGTGAGCGCCGTCTGCGGGGTGGTGATGTTGCGCCCCCACATCAGCTGGTTGCCCGACACCCACACCTTGTCCGGCAGGCCGTCGCCATCGAGGTCCGCGAGCTCGCTGAGGTCGTCCGCCTGCCCACCGGCGATGCCGAACGAGCCTCCGAACGAGCCGATCTTGCTCGGGGCGACCGGGTTGAAGCCGATGTACGCACCGCCGTCGCCGCCGCCCCGACCGCCGCTGCCCAGCGCGCTCGTCGCGGCGATGTTGAGGTCGTACACCCCGTCCCAGCTGTCCCACTGGACCGGGTCGGCGAACCCGTCGTACGCGCCGGTGCCGTCACGCACGTCGTCGAACCACTCGAAGTCGTGCCAGGCCTCGACGGCGCTGGGGCCGTCGGAGCCGTACTGGCCAACCCGCATCAGCAACGTCTTGTCGAACGCCGCCTCGGTGTCGTACTCGAGCCGGTAGCCCGCCGCGAGCGTCCCGGGCCCGGCGAGGGCCTCGCCAGGGGCGTAGTGACGCACCTCGACGCGACGCAGCAGATCCCGCGTCACGACCGGGATGCCCCCGCGCGCGTCGACGCTGATGTCCTGGCGCGTGGTGGGGATCGGCGCGATGTCCGCGTCGCGCAGGAAGTTCACCTTGTACGGCGGGGTGTCGAGCGCCCCGTTGCCAAACAGCGCATCAGCGACCGACCCTGTGTACGTGATCGAGTCCAGATACAGGCTCACACCCGGGTGCGTCGGCCCGGACGCGCCGCGACCGATCGCGACGTTCGTGAGCTCGTCGTAGCGGAAGCGCATGACGTTGCCGCTGATGTCCTCGACGTAGCTGAGCCCCCAATGAAAGTCGCCGGCGCTCTCCCCCGCGACGGTCGGCTGCGCGGTGAGCACCGCGGTGTCATCTCGGCCGGCCGGTGTGCCGCCGTACCACCTGCTGGTTCCGTCCTTGTCGGTGACCTGCCACCAGTACGCATCGGGCGCCGCGCCGTGGCGGATGATGCGCTCGTGCTCGCCCTCGACCTGGCGGACGAAGTCGTCCTTCACGCCGGTCGTGTTGCGAGCCACCAGCGAGCTGCGGATGGCGTTGGGGAACAGCCGATCACCGTCAAGCTCGTACGTCTCTGACTCGAGGGCGTTGAGGTAACGGGGTGCGCCGTAGGTCGTGTCGACGCTGACGGCGCCGACCGAGAGGTCCCACCCCCAGCCGGCCCAGCTCGCGCCGCCACCAGAGTCGTACGTCAGCGCAAGGTCGGGCTGGACACCGGCGCGACCTGCCGGGACGAGCAGCGGATACTCCAGCCGCGCCGCTCCGTCGTTGTTCACCTCAGGCGGCTGGATCATCGCCAGCGCCTCGGTCGGATCCCCGTACTGCCGCTCGGACAGGTCAAGGTCGCCGAGCGATGATGGCGACGTGCCGGGGACATCGTCGAGGGTGCCCTGCGACGGGTCGACGACAGCGCCGGAGGGGTCTGGGGAGACCACGCTGACCGTCAGCGCGACGGCGACCACGACCGTTGCCCACGAGCGCCGAAGGCGCACCAGCGGGCCGGCAGCGCGGCGGTCGACGATCGTCGACCCCGAATCGATACCTGACTCGTTACCCGACGACATGACGATCCGCATGGTGCTCCCCGCACTCGACGCGTCAGCCACCCTGCCAGAATCGGTGTCAGCCGCGCAGGCGACATGACATATCGCTCACCGTTGGCGTTTGGGTGCACGACGCATGTCGTCGACCGGCCACGGCGAGTGCCGAACAACTGCTCTCGGCACTGAATTACGGCCATCTGGCCGGTCGCAGGCATGCTCCTGCCCGGATCACAGCGGGGAGGCGAGGAGGCTGCGGGCGAACGATGACGGTGGCGCGGTGCGACACAGCACGACGCCACGAGGGCCCGGCCGACCGGCACGCCGCCCGCGCTGTCATCTGTCTAGAGTGCATAGCCGGGCCCTACATGCCACCACAGCCCATGTCAGCTTGCTACCGGGAGACCGTTGTGCTGCAGGTCGAAGGGCTCTCGCGTCGGTTCGCAGCCGTCGTCGCGCTGCAGGACGTAAAGCTCACCGTCGCTCCTGGCGAGGTCCTCGCTGTCGTCGGCGAGAACGGTGCCGGCAAGTCAACGCTCGTGCGTTGCATCGGTGGCGACCTCACGCCGGACGCCGGGACGGTCACCCTCGACGGCGCTCCGATCGGTAGCAGTCCGCGCGGCGCGCTGGCCCAAGGCGTCGCGGTCGTGTGGCAGGACCTCGCGCTGTGCGCGAACCTTGACGTCAGCGCGAATCTGTACCTCGGTCGCGAGCCGACCCGAAACGGCCAGCTGGACCAACCGACGATGCGTCGCGGCGCCAAGCAGGTGTTCGAACGGCTCGGGGTCGAACGGATCCCGGAGCTCGATCGGCCGGTTGGACGGATGAGTCGCGGACAACGTCAGCTGGTTGCCATCGCGCGTGCGACACGCCATATGCCACGAGTGCTGGTGCTCGACGAGCCCACTGCGGCCCTCGGGGTCGCCGAGGCAGCCACGGTGTTGCGGGTCATCGAGCGACTACGAGCGCAGGGCGTCGCCATCATGCTGGTGTCGCACAAGCTCGATGAGGTGTTCCGCGTCGCGGACCGCATCTGCGTCCTTCGGCACGGTTCGGCGATCGCTGATCTGCATCGCAGCGAAACACACCCCGATGACATCGTGGCGCTCATCACAGGCGCAGACGTCGAGACGACGGCCGGTCAGCAGCTGCGCCGAGTGCACAGCCTCGCCGAGCAGCTGGTCGAGGCTGACCACGCGAGCGTGCTGCCGCTTACCGTGGCGTCGCTCTCGGCCGCGCTTAGCACGCCGCGGATGTCGATCTACCACCTGCGCGCTGGCAACCCTGATGCCTCACTGATGGTGTCGGCCGCCTTACACGTACCGGACGGGCTCGGGGTCGGCGCGCCACCGGTCTTATTGAGCGACAGCTGCTTCGTGGCGCGGGCCGCGCGCGAGCAGAAAGTCGCAGTGGTCGCGAGCTTCAGTGCATCGCACGACACGCTGGCGCCGGCCGCACTGCGCGAGCATCTCGTGGGCGCCTGGGCCTCGCCGATCTCGGGGAAGGACGGAAGCGTCGCCGTGATCGTCGGCTGGACCGAGACCACGGCGGTGCTTCAACCCGAGCAGTGGCAGCTGCTGGAGCTGTTCTCGTCGATGGCTGGCACCGCCATCGAGCGAGGACGGCTGCTGCGCGACTTACGCGTTCGCAACGCGGCGCTCCATGGGCTCCAACAGGTGTTGCAGTCGCTGGCCGGCCCCGATGCAGTCGGCCAGGACATGACACCCGTCATGGAGGCGCTGCGCGGCGCCGTCCACGGCGCCGCGGCCATCCTCCTGATGCAGGATCGCACCGGTGTATGGGCGATCCACGCAGCCGCGGCGGCAGATACGCAGGCGATGGCTCGCGTCCAGGCCTCGGTCCTTGACCGGCTGGCTCTGACCAAGATCAGCGACGACCACGACCTGTCCGCCGTGTCGCACCGCAACACCGACGGCAGCTGGACACTGCTGGCGCCGTTTCGCTGGTCGCGTGGGGTGGCGGCGATCGGATGTCTCATCGACAGCACAGCCGAGGACGAAGGCATCGAGGTGCTGCTGGGTGGCGCCGGATCCATCCGGCTGGCGCTCGAGCGCGGGCTGGCGCTGGATGCCGAGCGCGAGGCGCAGTCGCTGCAGCGGACACGTGACTACGAGCGCGAGCTGACGCTGCGACTCGGGCACGAGCTTCGCACGCCCCTCACCGCGATAAAAGGCTTCGCGTCAACGCTGCTCCAACCCGATGTCGTGTGGTCCGAGCACGACCGCGACCGGTTCCTGCGCACCATCGAAGGTGAGGCCGGCCGCATGTCACGGCTCGTAGACCACCTGTTCGACGACACATCAATCGAGGCTGGGACGCTACGCCTGTCGTTCGCATGGGCCGACCTCACCGCGATCGTCCGGCGCGGCACCGAGGTCGCCGCGCCGGCCCAGTTCGTGCAGCTCTCGGTGCCCACGCAGCTGGCGATACACGCTGATGCCGACCGCCTCACGCAGGTGATCGTGAACCTCGTCGGCAACGCGCACCGTCACAACCCCGATTCGACGACGGTCACCGTCGCTCTTCGGCAGGACGGGACCGACGCCGTGCTGACAGTCACCGACGATGGCGCAGGCATGCCGCCCGAGGTTCTCGCGTCGCTGTGTGAGCCCGACCGGCAGCTGCCGCGCGACCGCGGACTAGGCCTGCGCGTGACCCGTGGCTTGATCCGAGCCCATGGCGGCACGATCTGGGCCGAAGCACGCGTTCCCGCCGGGACAACCGTAGAGGTCCGACTGCCGTTGGAAGGAGAACGCCCGTGAACGCCACCCGTGTGCTCGTCATCGAGGATGACCCAAACATCGTCGACCTTGTTCGGTCGAACCTGCTCGTGCGTGGGTTCGAGGTCCTCGTGTCCGACGGTGAGGACGCGGTGCAGCTGGTGCGCGACGACGCCATAGACATCGTCCTACTTGACCTCAACCTGCCCAAGCACGCAGGGCATGATCTGTGTCGGCAGATCCGCGAGATCTCCTCCGTCGGACTCATCATCGTGTCAGCCCGCACCCAAGAGCACGACAAGGTTCGCGCGCTCAACCTCGGTGCCGACGACTACCTGACCAAGCCGTTCGGGGTCGACGAGCTGTTGGCGCGCATGAGCGCAACGCTGCGTCGATCGCGTGCGGTGCAAACCCCGCCAACACACGCACGCGTCGCCCTCGGACCAGTCGAGGTGGACCTTGCTGCCCGCGCCGTGCACGTGGGCGGCGTCCGCCTTTCGATGACACCGACGGAGTTCTCGCTGCTGGAGGCTTTGGTCGCCGAGCCCGGACATCTCATGAGCTACGAGCACCTGCTTCGCACCGTCTGGGGTCGGGGCTACGAGAACCAGCGCGAGTACGTGCGTGTCTACGTCGGGCGACTCCGGGCGAAGCTCGAAGGCGCAGGCGTGTCCTCTCTCATCGTCACCGAGCCACGGGCGGGTTACCGCATTGTCGTGCCAACCAACGCGTAGTCGGACAGCTCTGTTAACAGTTTGTTACGCAGTCTCGTCGGTTTGTTTCGGCATGGTTTACAACCCCGCTCGTAGGGTCGAACGACAGGCCGCGGTCCCTAATCTCACGCCGCGCCAGGAGAGCCAAACAATGATCACGCGATCTCGAACCGCTGCCAGCTTGCTCGCCCTTGCGATGCTCACCACCGCGTGCGCGGCTGACGGCACCGACGACACCAGTGCCGCCGACTGCACCCCCGGCGGCAAGATCGCCGTGCTGCTCCCCGACTCCGCGACCTCCGCACGCTGGGAGAACGACGACCGTCGGTTCCTCAGCGAAGCCTTCGTTGACGCCGGCCTCGCCGACGATGACTTCTTGATTCTCAACGCTGAAGGCGATGCCTCGACACAGCAGACGCAGGCCGAGCAGGCCATCACCGACGGCGCGTCCGTGATCATGATGGTGAACCTCGACTCTGGATCCGGCGCTGCGATCATCGACAACGCCCGAACCCAAGGCGTGCAGGTCATCGACTACGACCGCCTCACGATCGAGGGCCCTGGCGCGGACTACTACGTCAGCTTCGACAACGTCGCTGTCGGCCGCTTGATGGGTGAGGCGATGGTCGCAGAGCTCGGCGACGTCGACGGCACCAACATCGTCGTGCTCGACGGTGGTCCGACCGACAACAACGCCACGCTGTTCGGCAACGGCTACATGGGCGAGATTCAGCCGCTCATCGACGCTGGCACCTGGAACCTGGTTGACCGACAGGCAGTCCCGGACTGGGACAACGTGCAGGCGCAGACCATCTTCGAGCAGATCCTCACCGCCAACAGCAACGAGGTTGACGCGGTGGTCGTCGCCAACGACGGCATGGCGGGCGGCGTCGTCGCAGCGCTCCGTGCCCAAGGCATCAACGGAATCCCCGTGACCGGCCAGGACGCGACCGTTGGTGGCATCCAGAACATCCTCGCGGGTGACCAGTTCATGACTGTCTACAAGGCGGTCAAGGCCGAAGCGTTCGCGGCAGCCGAGCTGGCGCTGACATTGCGTGACTGCGGGACGCCGACCAACGCCACCAGCGTGACCAACAACGGCACCAACGACATCGCATCGGTGCTGCTGGAGCCGGTCACTGTGACGGTTGACAACATCCAGGAGACGATCGTCGCGGACGCGTTCCGCGCGGTCGGAGACATCTGCGTCGGCGAGGTCGCCGACACGCAGTTCTGCCAGGACAACGCCTGATCACGATGCGCGAGGGGAGGCGTGCATCGCACGCCTCCCCTCGCAGCACCCGACGAAGAAAGCGAACGCCATGCCAGACGTACATCCCCATCCCGCGTCGTCGTCGGCCACCACCGAGCGCACACCACTGCTCGAAGCGCGGGGCATCTCCAAGTCATTCGGTGCGGTCAAAGCCTTGCACAAGGTTGACCTGCAGCTGTATGCCGGCGAGGTGCTGGCGTTGGTCGGCGACAACGGAGCCGGTAAGTCGACGCTTATCAAAGCCATCGCCGGGACCTATCGCGCTGACGAGGGAGAGTTCTTCTTCGAGAACGAGTCGGTCGCGATCCACGGCCCGAACGATGCGGCGGAGCTCGGGATCGAGATCGTCTACCAAGACCTCGCGCTGTGCGACAATCTCACAGTCACGCAGAACATGTTCCTCGGCCGCGAGAAGCTCGGACCGTTCGGCCTGCTCTCAGAGCCAGAGATGCAGCGCCTCGCCGCCGACACGATGCGCAGCCTTTCGGTCACCACGCTGTCGTCGGTGAACCAGAACGTGGCGCAGCTGTCCGGCGGTCAGCGTCAGTCCGTGGCCGTCGCCCGCGCCGTGATGTGGAACTCGCGCGCTGTCATCCTCGACGAGCCCACCGCAGCGCTCGGTGTGGCGCAGACCCGTCAAGTGCTTGACCTCGTGCGCCGGCTCGCGGACCGCGGCCTCGGAGTGTTGGTCATCTCGCACAACCTCCACGACCTGTTCGAGGTCGCAGATCGGTTCCTGGTGCTGCGCCTCGGGCAGAGCATCGGCACGTTCCGCCGCGAGGACACCAACCAGCAGCAGATCGTCGAGGCCATCACGGCGGGCGAGCTCAGCCATGTCCCCGGTCAGCCCGGCGACTCATCCAACGAGGTGTCCGCATGAGCATCACGACCCCGGTTGATCACGCGACCGTCCGCGGGCAGCGCCTCAGCTTTCGCGACGGGATCGCCACATGGACCAGCAACCTGCGCTCCGGTGAGATCGGTTCACTGCCCGTCGTGTTGGCGTTGGTCGTCATCGCGATCATCTTCCAAGCGCAGAACGATCGCTTCCTCACCCCGCAGAACCTGACGAATCTGGTGGTGCAACTGGCGCCCATCGCGGTGATTGCGACCGGCATCGTGTTCGTGCTCCTCATCGGCGAGATCGACCTGTCGGTGGGCGTCACGTCCGGCGTTGGCGGGATCATCATCGCCAAGCTGATCGTGCCAGATGGCAGCGAGCTGCCCTGGCTGGTCGCCGTCGGAGTCGCGCTCGCGGTCGCCGTCGGGGTCGGAATCTTTCATGGCTGGTTCGTCGCCAAGCTGGGTGTCCCATCGCTGATCGTCACGCTTGCGACGCTGTTCATCGGCACCGGCATCGTGCTGGCCTTGGCCGGGGACCAGGGGCTGATCCGGGTCCAGAACACCGCGGTCATCGGCATCGCCAACAACTTCCTGCCCAGCGGCACCGGGATTGTGCTCGCGGTCGTCGCGGTCGCCATGTACGCGTTCGCGCAGATCAGCGTCGACAGGTCCAACCTCGCGCAGGGCCTGCACGCACAGTCTTGGGCGTCGCTCGGCACCAAGGTCGGCATCGCAGCTCTCGTCGGCGCCGGTGCCATCGCGGTCACAAACGCCGACCGCGGCTTCCCGCTCGTCGGGGTGCTGCTTGGCGTCATGGTCGTCGGCTGGACCGTGGTCGCCGAACGGACTCGCTTCGGTCGCCACGTCTACGCCGTCGGCGGCAACGCCGAGGCTGCCCGACGTGCTGGGATCAACGTCGATCGCATCAAGATCGCCTGCTTCGTCATCGCGTCGGTCATGTCGACGTTGGGTGGTCTGGTGCTGGCGTCGCGGTTGCGTTCCGTCGACAACAACGTCGGCGGCAACCTCCTGCTGAACTCCATCGCGGCAGCCGTGATCGGTGGCACCTCGCTGTTTGGTGGTCGCGGAAAGGTCAGCAGCGCCATCAACGGCGCCATCGTCATCGCCGCCGTCGAAAGTGGGATGGGTCTGCTCGGCTGGCCGTCGGACCGAAAGTTCATGGTGACTGGTGGCATCCTGCTGCTGGCTGTGACGATTGACACCGTGACACGTCGAACGCGCCAGAGCTCCGGCCGTTCGTGACCGCCGCCTTGGCATCGCAACGCCCGTCGGTCTCGCTGGAGCGGCGGGCCGCGACCTGGACGGTGGCGGTGGGGCTCACGTTCCAACTTGTGCACCTGCTGGAGCACACGCTGCAGCTGAGTGTGTGGCTGCGCTATCCGACGCGTGCGCCGTGGCTGACCCCCTGGGCGACCGGGCTCAGCCAGTGGCTGGGCCGCAGCGGTGAGGTGCAGGCCTCGCAGGCCTCCGCACAGGGGGTTGAGCTGCTCCATCTGCACGGCAACCTGATCTTCCTCGGTGCGACGATGGCCTTGTGGCGGCTGACTGAACGGCGCACATCGGCTGGCCGTGCGGCCACGGCTGCTTTGATCGTCCAGAGCCTGCACTTCGCTGAGCACGTGCTGCTGACCGTGACGTTCCAGATGACCGGCCGGGCCCTGGCCTTTTCGACGCTGTTCGGCGCCCTTGACGGGACACGGATGACGGTGCATCGCCTGTGGTGGCACATGCTCATCAACACCGCGGCAACCGCGCTGGCAGTCATCGCGGTGCAGCGCTATCGAACCGCAAACCGCGCAGGTCACTCCCGGCAGTGGTGGGCCCGCGACCCTCGAGGCCGCTCCCCCATCGTCGCGGCAACCGTGGCCGGATTCGCGGTTCCCATGGTGCTGGCGCAGCTCGTCGGGGCACCCCTGGCGATAGCCGCGCCTGCACCGGATGCGGTACCGGCCGCCAGCAGGACAGTCGCCGAGCGGTCCACCGCGGGGACGCCGACGATGTCGTTTCGAGATGTCACGGCAGCCATGGGCGTCGACGTACGTCACGCTGCCTTCCGGTTCTCGGTGACGGGTGACCCGGTCGCGATGATGTCCGGGGGCCTGTGTTGGCTTGACGTAGACGGGGACGGTTGGCAAGACCTGTTTGTCACCAGCACCTGGTCAGACGGGGAATGGGGCATCTGGAACGCGGCCGGGTCGTTGCCCACAACTCGGTTGCTGCGCAACGTTGGTGGTCGCTTCGTCGACCAGACCGAGGCCTTCGGCGCCGGCATCGCGGCCCGCGCCCTCGGCTGCGTCGCTGCGGACCTCGACGGTGACGGTTGGACCGACCTGTACGTCACAACGTCACGGGGAAACCTGTTGCTACACAACCAACGCGGCGCGAGGTTTCGCGAGGTTGCGGCGCAGGCGGGTGCTGACCTGTACGGCTGGCACACCGGCGTGGCAGCAGGCGACCTTGACGGCGACGGCCGCATCGACCTGTACGTCGCCGGGTACGCCGACCTGAACCGACCCCGTGATGACGCCGATACGGGCTTCCCCAACACGCATGAGCCGATCCCCGACGTGGTGCTTCGCAACGTCGGTCAGCCAGGAGCACCCGCGTTCGTGGACGCCAGCGCCACCGCGGCCACGACGGAGCTCGCTGCGACGTACTCGCTCGGCGTCACGATGCTCGACGTCGATGGGGACACCGACCTCGACGTAGTGGTTGCGGTCGACACCAAACCGAACCGGCTGCTCATCAACGACGGCAGCGGTCGGTTCACCGAACGGGGCTCGCAGCTCGGGTTTGACGACAGCGGAAGCGGCATGGGAATCGCGGCAGGCGACGTCGACAACGACGGTCGCGACGACCTGCTCGTGACGAACCTCGCCGGTCAAGGCCACGCGTCGTTGAGCAACGTCGCCGGCCGATTCGTCGCGGGCGACACAGCGCTGCGGGTGCTCGGTCAGACGATGACCGGGTGGGGCGCCGCGTTCGGCGACCTCGATCTGGACGGTCAGCTGGACGCCGTCATCGCCCACGGGCACGTTCCGATGCTGAGCGCACGCGGACAAGCCCAGCAGCTGGTCGTCTTACGAGGCGACGACGGCGTTTTTTCCGATGTGTCGGCTGAGGTCGGCATCGCTGCACTCGAGCCGCGCAACGGTCGTGCCGTAGCGCTGGCCGACTTCGACAACGACGGGGACCTCGACATCGCAGTAAGCGCTGTCGGCGAGGGGCTCCTGCTGTTGGAGAACACCGGCCACGGCGGCCATCATGTGACCGTGGACCCCGGAGGCCCAGCTCCCGGCTTGACGGTCACCGTGACAACAGCCGAAGGCGTCATGATCCACCGAGCTGCGTCCGCCGGCACAAGCTGGCTGTCGTCGCATGACCCGCGGGTCCACGTCGGTGTCGACACGGCTGCCCCGTCTGTCACGGTTGACGTGCGCTGGCCCGACGGTCGACGCGAGCGCCACACCGACGTCCCGATTGACACGGTGCTCACTGTTGACTGACCCCGGGCAACGCACGAACCCGTTGCTCAGGCAGCGCGCCGGCGGCGCCACGACAGCATCGCGCCCGCGCCGGTGAGCATGAGCGCCATCACCGCAAGGCCGCCACCCGTCGCGGGCAGGCCCACACGCCCTGACCGGGTTGCGTCCTGCGACAGAACACTGGCACCGGGGCTGAACGCGACGGATGTTGGCACCGGGTCCATCGCGATGCCGCCGGGCCCGTCGGAGTAGTCCTGCCACGCCACCGAACCCTGCTGCTCGACACCCGGCTTCGTCCAGTCACATACGCCATTCGGGAACGCGCCCTGCAACGCCACCCAGTCTGCGTCGGTGAACAGCACGGGGGCGAAGCTGTTGCGCTGCAACGGCTTGAGCTGGCACTTGATGACATCGTTGGCCAGCGTCGGAGCGCCTGCAGCCCAGCGGATGTTGCCAGCAGAACCGAACACAAAGTCGCAGCTGGACCGTTCTGGGGTCTCACAGCGATCGACCGCGCCGGCCGGCTTGTTGGCTACGACCTTCTGGTCGACGGGCACGTTGC
>JBLFZR010000035.1:0-12946 GCA_047610595.1 Nitriliruptoraceae bacterium
CCGAGACCGCAAAGATGCCTGTCACCGTGCACGCGCTGCCCAACCTGCGCGCTGTGAACATCGTCGTGACCGGGCTGCTGGGGGAGGGCGTGTCGTCGGGCACGCGCATCGACCCGCAGGGCAAGGGCCTCGGCGAGTGGCTGCGCGCCCGCCACGTTGACGTCCCCGACGTGCTGCTAGCCGACCCGCACGCCCGCGTCCCCCGTCCCGCCATCCCCCGTCCAGCCATCCCCCGTCCCACCCTGCCCGCCTAAACCGTGCAGCGCGTACGTGGGCCCGGACACGGGCTCGCGTACGCACTCGACCGATCACGACCGGGCACGACCGGGCACGACCGCCAGGAGCGCCGCATGAATCTCACCGCGACCGAGCCCTACCACGACCCGTACCTCACTGAGGAGCGGCTGGCGTTGCGCGAGATGGCGACGCGGTTCACGCAGGCGCACATCGTCGAGCAGCACCAAAGCTTCGAAGACGCGGGGCAGCTGCCGCGCTCGTTGCACGTCGCCGCGGCCGAGGCGGGCCTGCTCGGTCTGGGGTTCCCAGAGGACGTCGGAGGCAGCGGTGGTTCGCTGATCGACGTCACCGTGCGCGACGAGGCGATGATGGAGGCCGGTGCCTCGAGCGGGCTGATGAGTGCGCTGTTCACGCACGGCATCGCGACGCCGCACATCATCCAGCACGGCTCCGACGCGCTGATCGACACGTGGGTGCGGCCCACGATGGCCGGCACGCTGATCGGGTCGCTCGCCATCACCGAGCCGGGCGCCGGCTCGGACGTGAACAACCTCGCTGCCACAGCCGTGCGTGACGGGGACCACTGGGTCATCAACGGCGCCAAGACCTACATCACATCGGGCATCCGGGCCGACTTCATCACGACCGCAGTCCGCACCGGGGGCGCCGGCGCGGGCGGCATCAGCCTCATCGTGGTGCCGACCGACACGCCGGGCTTCACGCGCAGCGCCCCGCTGCAGAAGATGGGATGGCGGTCGTCTGACACCGCCGAGCTGTCGTACGTGGACGTGCATGTGCCGCTCGGGAACATGGTCGGGGACGAGAACGCAGGGTTCGGTTACATCGGCCAGAACTTCGTCGGTGAGCGCATCGGGCTCGCGATCCATGGCTACTCCGTCGCGCAGCGATCGCTCGACCTGACCGTTGCGTGGTGCCGCGACCGCGAGACGTTCGGACGGCCGCTGGTCGGACGGCAGGTCGTACGTCACCGGCTGGTCGAGATGAAGACCCGCATCGAGGCGTCCAAGGCGCTCTCACGCAGCGTCGTGCTGCGCGCGGTTGCGGGCGAGATGGCGATCGCCGAGGCGTGCCTCGCGAAGAACCACGCAGTCGAGACGGCCGAGTGGGTGTGCAGCCAGGCCGTCCAGCTGCACGGCGGCATGGGTTACATGACCGGAACCGAGGTCGAGCGGCATTACCGCGATGTCCGCCTGTTGGGCATCGGTGGCGGCGCCACCGAGGTGCTGACCGACCTTGCCAGCAAGCTGCTTGGCTACGGCTAAATCGAGCACGGCTGCTTGCGTCGCGCACGCAATCGTTGTAAGACGGAACCGTGACGGCATGGACGGCGTCCGACACCATGCCGGAGTGTCCGGCCCGGTCGAACGCCGGATACACGCCGCTTAGGGGTCGCCATGAGCCGACGAATCTTGACCGCTACCGCCATCGCGACCGTCATGGGGGTTGCAGGTGCGGCCGTGGTGTCGTACGACGGTGGCGGCGACGGTGGCTCGTCGATCGCGCCGTCGATCCTCGGCGCGCCGGATGGCAGCATCCTCGCGGCTGGGCTCGTGTCGCCGGCCAGCTGTGACGACCTCGGCGCCACGATGCGCGCGCTGGTTGATGAGCACGGCCGCGAGGGGTTCGGCGGCTTCGGCCCGGTTGCGGTCTTCTCGGGGAGGGAGGCCATGGACGATCTCGCCACCACGTCCGAGACGGGGGCGGACCCGATGGCCCCTGATGCTGGCGTCGTCGACACGGACGGCACGAACGTGCAGGAGCTCGGCGTTGATGAGCAGGACATCGTCGAGCGAGTCGGCGACCTGCTGGTCGTCGGGACACAGGGCATGGTCCGCATCGTTGGAATCGTCGATGGCGAGCCGGTCGCGCGCGGCGAGCTGCAGATCGGCCAGTGGAGCGATCTCGGTCTGTTCGCGATCGGGGACGACCGCGTCGCAGTCATCTCGATCAGCGGCGATGTCGACCCGGTGCGTGGGATTGACGACCGTGCACGTTCGATGATTCGGCCGGGCGGATTCGAAAGCACGACTGTCGCGCTCATCGACCTGTCCGACCCGGACAACCCGCGCGAGCTGTCGCGCCTCGACCTCGAGGGATGGCTGGTCGACAGCCGCGCCGTGGACGGCGTGCTGCGCGTCGCCGTGCGCAGCGAGGGCCCGCAGATCGACGTGTACGCACCGGGCGAGTTCGAGGCTGATCGTGCGATGGATTGGGAACGCGCCACCGACGAGGACTACCAGCGCTACGAGCGTGAGTTCCAGGCCGAGTATCAGCAGCGTACGGACGAGGCGATGGACCAGCTCAACGCCTCGGACTGGCAGCCGCACGTGCGTGTCACCGACGCCGCAGGCATCCGCGTCGAGCCGATGGTCGGCTGTGACCGCGTCGGCTTCCCGACCGCGTTCGCCGGCATCGGCATGCTGACCGTTGCATCGATCGACGCCACCGGTGACACCCTGGCCATCGACGACGCGACTGCGGTCGTGACGTCCGGCCAGAACCTGTACTCCACACCGGACCGCGTCGTCATCGCCAGCACCCGCTGGGAGGCGCCGGTGTTTGACGACACCCCAGCGCCGCAGCCTGAGCCGGCTGTCGAGGAGCCGTTCTTCGAGGAGAACGAGTCCAGCCCCGAGGCCACCTCCGAGGTGCTGCCCATGACCACCATGCCGTGGCCCGGTCGTGGCGGTGGGGGTAGCACCACCGACCTGCACGTGTTCGACGTTGACGGCACCGTCGTGAGCCACGTCGCCTCCGGCACGGTCGACGGGACGCTGCTGAACCAGTTCTCGATCTCAATCCACGACAACGTGCTACGGACCGCTACGACCGGTTGGACCGAGGACGGGAGCGAGTCCTACGTCACCACGTTGCGGGTCGAGGGCGACACCCTCCTGCAGCTCGGTCAGGTCGGTGATCTCGGACCGAACGAGGACATCCAGGCTGTTCGGTTCATGGGCACCACGGCGTACGTCGTGACCTTCCGTCGGACCGACCCGCTGTACGTCGTGGATCTCACCGACCCGGCGGCACCCAGGACGCTCGGCGAGCTGAAGGTGGATGGCTACAGCGCGTACCTGCACCCGCTCGCACCAGGCCAGCTGCTGGGCATCGGTCAGGACGCGGACCCGGAGACAGGCCAGACCCGCGGGGTGCAGCTCTCGACGTTTGACGTGTCGGACATGACCAAGCCGACGCGCATCGACGTTGACGTGACGCCTGACAGCTCGAGCCAGGCCGAGTGGGACCACCACGCGGTGACGGTCACCGATGCGGGCCTGATCATCATCCCGCTCGAGCAACACTCGAGCCGTGAGTCCCGCGTCGGCGCGTTGGTGTACGAGGTGGCGGCCGACGGCACGCTCACCCGTCGCGGCATCCTCGACGCAGGCACAGACTGGCAGCTCGCGCCGCGCCGCAGCTTGATCATGCAGGGGACGCTCGTCACGATCGCTGACGGTGGCGTGCTCACATGGGACGCCACCAGCTTCGCGCCGCTGGGCACCCTCACCTTCCCGGGGCCGGATCCGGTGAAGGTCGAGCGGCCGTCGGTCGAAGGCGACCCGGAGTGCCTCGACTGCGACACGATGGTCGACAACGTCGAGCCCCAGCCTGGTCGCCCGTAGGCAGATGCACTCGTGTGGGGCGACGCCGCTCTCTGGGTCCCTACCGGGTGGGGCCCTCGTCAAGACGATCGAGCACGGAGCGCAGCACCTTCAGCCGGACGGGCGCGATGTGGGTGCCGGTGCTGACGAAGTAGCGCTTGCCGCCGTCGGGGTCCATCCGGCACGCAACGCAGCCGAGGTCGCGCGACTCGAGCACGCGCGGGCCGTCCCACGACCACGACGTGCCGCCCGCACCATCGTTGCGGTCGGGCCAGTCACGCTTCAGCCGGAACACCGGGTGCGAACCGACGATCAGCGCGACGTACGGCTTGTCGCCTTGGGCCGTGACGGGCAGCGCGATCGTGCCAGGCGTGACGACCACGGGGCCGTGTGAGCACACCGTGATCTGGTCGGCGAACGAGTCGCGACGTTGGCGTTTGTCGATGCCGCGCAGCTCGGTCACCAGCTCGTCGACGAGGTCGCGGTGGCGGGTGCCGTCCCAGCCGAGGGCCTCGGCACCGGCCCGGGCACGTGTCCGGACGCCGCCGGGAAAGCCCTTGGCGTGCTTCTCGATATCGGTCCACAGCCGCTCGGGCTGCTCCTGCGGGAATCCCATCAGGGCGATCAGGTCATGGGTCGTGCCCTCGGGGCGGCCGGCAGCCGCCGCGACCAGCAGCATCGCCCACGGCGTGACGACCTCGCCGCGGCACGCGTCGAGCGCTTCGGACACGACGGTCGCGAGCGCGTCCTCGTCCATCGGCCCGCCGTGGGCCATGGCCACCAGCGCGGTCCAGGGAGAGCGTTCGACGGTGTCTTCGAGCCAGCCGCGCAGCAAGATCGACCCGAGGTCGTCGGGTGCGTTGGGGTGACGCAGCATCCCGCGCAGCACCACGACCTCAGGCCGGTCCGACATCTGCGGCTCGGGCTCGGGTCCGTCCAGCGGCACGGCGTTGATCGCTGCCTCGGCCATCAGCCCTTCGACATCCCACGCAGCGATGTCGGCGGCGACCCTGGCCAGCAGCTCGGACGGGCTGGTCTGGTCGACGACCGCGCCGTACGCCCAGTCCGCACGGGCCATCGGGGTGTCCAGCGCCATGTCATCGGTCGGCTCGGCCCACGTGTCCTCCTCGCCAGCCCACGTCGGATCGATGAACGGGTCAGGATCAACCCAGGTGCCGTCGGCGCCCGGATGCATCGACGGGTCAACCTCGCCCGCGCCCGTCATGTCCCAGCCCTCATGGCCGGCCCACCCCTCGTCAGGGGCGTCCGGGTCGAAGCTGCTCACAGTGGGGCGGGTCATGGGGTGACCGTACGCCTGCGCTGTGACGTCGCACGGACCGCCTACCGTCCTGTGGGCGAGTGACGACCAGACCTGCAGGGGATGACGTGATCCACGAAGCGCGCTTCCGCGCCGTCCGGGCCGCCGCGCACGCGGGCGTGCCTGTGCTGCTGTGGGGCGAGCCGGGCATCGGCAAGACCGCGTTCGTGCAGTCGCTGGCTGCGGCCGACGGCGTCGCGCTTGAGGTGGTCATCGGCTCGATCCGAGAGCCCAGCGACCTCAACGGGCTGCCGGTGGTGACCGCGGACGGCGACGTCGTGCTGGCCCCGCCAGCGTGGGCGAAGCGGTTGGCCGCAGCGGGCGCCGGCTACCTGTTCCTCGATGAGCTGTCGACCGCGCCGCCCGCAGTGCAGGCCGCGATGCTGCGGGTCTGCAAGGAGGGCTGGGTCGGCGACCTTGAGCTGCCCGACACCATCGTGCGGATCGCAGCGGCCAACGACCTACGCACCGCTGCCGACGGGTGGCAGCTCGCGCCCGCCACCGCCAACCGCTTCTGCCACGTCGACTGGACGCCTGACGTCGCAGCATGGCTGACGGGTATGACGGTCGGGTGGGACGCGGTGGCACCGACCGCGAGCACTGCGGCCGTGACCGTGGACGAGACCCGCCGCCGCACGATCCGCGCCCGCGTAGCGTCGTTTATTCGCCACCGCCCGGCGCTGCTGCACGCCTGCCCGCTGGACGCCAGCCAGGCCGCGGGCCCGTGGCCCAGCCCACGCACGTGGGAGTACACCGCCGACGCGATGGCGTACCTCGAAGACCAGGACGTGGACGCGCAGCAGGTGCTGGCCGGCGGGCTGGTCGGCGACGGCGCGGCCGTCGAGCTGCTGACGTGGTGGCACAACGGCGACCTCCCCGACCCGGCTGCCGTGCTCGCCGACCCGTCGAGCGTGGACTGGGCGGGTCGCGCCGACCGTCTGTACGCGGTGCTCGGAGCGGTCACGGCCCACGCCGTCGCGGCCGCCGATGTCGACACGTGGGTGCGCGCGATGGAGGTGGTCCAGGCCGCCGCCGAGGCAGACCGTGGCGACCTCGCCGCGCCGTACGTGGCCGACCTGATGCGGGTGCGTCCCGGTGGGGCTCCGGTCCCAGCCGCAGCGGTCGCGGCGTTCCGGCCGCTGTTGCAACGGGCCGGCCTGGTCCCGGCATGAGCGCCTTGCTCGCTGCTCGGCCGCTGACGCCAGCCGAGCAGCAGACGTACGCCGCGGCTCGGCTGCACGCCGTGCACGCGCTGATGCCCTATCTGGCCACCGCCGTGTTCCGGCTGCGCCCATGGGCCGTGGACGGGCTCGGAACGTTTGCCGTCGACGCCCGCTGGCGGCTGTACCTCGATCCAGAGGTGATGGAGTCGTGGGGCGTGCCCGCGTCCGCCGGGGTGCTGCTGCACGAGGTCGGGCACGCGCTGCGCGATCACGCCGGCCACGCCGAGCGGATGGGCGACAGCATCGACCGCTACGCATGGAACATCTGCGGTGACGCGGCGATCAACGACGACTTGGTCGCCGCGGACGTGCCGCTGCCCGGCGGACCGGTGCTGCCGTCCACCCTGGCCGACCGAGACGGCCGACCGATGCCCGACGGCCGCACCGCGCACGAGTACTACGCCCTGTTGCCCGAGGCACTGCTACCCGCGGAGGACGTCGCCGGGGACATCGACGCCCCGGACGATCGGTCGCCGGGCGAGCACCCTGGACTTGGACTGAGCGTCACCCGTGTGCCCGGCCGAGCGGCGGCTCCTGGCGCATCGTGCGGCGAGGTGGCGGGCGGGGATGCAGCTGACGTGGAGGCGCCGGCGTCCGATATGGGCGTGAGTGCGGTGGAACAGCGGCTCACGCGCCACGCGGTAGCCGCGGCGGTTGCGGCCGCCGGATCTCAAGGCCGTGGCCGCGCGCCCGCGGGGCTGCGACGATGGGCCGCGGCCGAGCTTGCGCCTCCCGTGGTGTCGTGGCAGCAGCAGCTGCGAGGTGCCGTCCGCAGCGGTGTCGCGTACGCCGCTGGCGCCGTAGACACCACCTACTCGCGTCCCTCCCGGCGTCGCGTCCCCGGTGTGGTGCTGCCGGGCAGCCGTCGGCCGCTCCCGTCCGTCGCGATCGTCGTGGACACCTCGGCCTCCATGGATGATGAGCTGCTTGCGGCGGCGCTCGCAGAGGTCGAGGGAATCGCGCGCGCTGTCGGTGCGGCCGGTGACCATGTCCGGGTGCTGGCGGTCGACAGCCAGGTGCACGAGGCCGGCACGGTCCGGCGCGCGTCCGAGGTGCTGCTGCGCGGTGGGGGCGGGACCAACCTCGGACCTGGCATCATCGCGGCCGTCCGTGCCCGCCCGGCGCCCCACGTCGTGGTCGTGCTGACGGACGGTTGGACCCCGTGGCCGTCAGATCGCCCCGCACGCGGCACGCGCTTCGTGGTGGTTGTGCTCGACAGCCCGGTGCAGGCGCCCGCACCCACGCCGCCCAGCTGGGCCACAACGATTCACATCCCGGTGGTAGCCGCATGAAGGAACCCAAGCGCAAGCCCGCGGCGAAGCAGAAGGGCACGCCGAGCTTCGACGGTGGGTCCGCGGCCGGGCCGCGCGCCTCGGCGCTGCGCGCTGCGCTGCTGGCGGCCGGTGGGATCATCGTGACCGTGCTGGTGATCACGGTGCCGCTGTTCGTGTTCCCGTCCACGGCATCGCTTGAGGATGTGCGGGCCGGCGGCGCCGTGGACGCAGTGCTCGTGCTGGGCGGGGGCTCGGGCCGTATCGAGACCGCGCTGGAGCTGGTCTCGTACCTGCCGGAGCCGCCGCCGACACTGCTGCTGTCAGTGCCGTACGGGTGGCCGCTCGTCACGTGCGGCAGCGCCCCGGACCTGCCGCGGGTCGAGGTCGAGTGCTTCGAGCCTGTCCCGTTTACGACGGCCGGCGAGATGGCGAAGCTCGGTGCGCTCGTTGCCGAGCGGGGCTGGCACCGGGTTGTGGTCGTCACGTCGGACGTTCATGTGACTCGCAGCCGTCGGCTCGCCGAGCGGTGCGTCGCGGCGGCGTCGACCGACACCCAGCTGCTGTTCGTCGCGGCTGCGTCGAACCCGCTCTCGCTGCACGGCAGCTTCGCGATCGCGACAGAGTGGCCGAGCTACCTCGGCACTGCGTGGGATCACCAGCCCAGCTGTCAGCCTTAGCTGGTCGGGGGACCCAGAGGGCGGGTGTCGGCGATGTCGCCGGGTGGGGTGCTCGGTCCGAGCAGTGACGCCTTTTGGGTGGCGTACTCGTCGTCGGTGATCTTGCCCCGCTCGTGCAGCCCGGCAAGCGCCTCGAGCTGTGCGATGGCATCACGCGGCGCCGGCTGCCCGCCACCGCTGAAGTACATCGCCCGCTTCTCGCGCGCCTCGTACACCTTGGACTGGAAGTCCTCCGGCTTCGGCACATCGCGCAGACGCGACTGGCCGGACTCGCCGGCGGACTCGAGCAGCACGTCGCCGTAGCCGAGCATCCGCTCAAGAACTGACTGCTTGAACGCGACGTTGCTGATGGACTCGAGCGGGATCTCGGTGCCAGAGCGGGCGATCATCCCGGTCCGCACCACGATGCGTTCGGTTGTCAGCACGTAGTTCGTGAACCACCAGCGCAGCAACGGCGGCAAGCCGAGCCCCAGCACGAACAGCAGCGACAGCAGCGCGACCACCGGGGGGAGCCACTCCGGGCCGTCGGTGTACGCGAGGTACGCGGCGGCGACGGCGCCGATGCCGAGCACGAACCACATGAAAGTCGGGATGAGGACGCGCCAGTGCGGACGGAGCTCGACGAGAAGCGTCTCGTCGGCCGTGAGCAGGCGTTCGGGGTAAGTAGACATGTGTGGCAGCCTACGTCAGCGGGCCGCCGTGGTGGCAGAGTTCCGGAGTTGCACCGGTAGCGTTCTTCTTCGCGAGGCTGGCCCCGTCGGGGTGCCTGCGCGCGCTCGCGCCGCCAGAGGGACACCGCCATGGCTAGCTACAAGCTCCGCGACCATCTCGGAACGTTCACGGCTCCGCTGGCCATCAAGCACGGCACCCGACCTGCCGTGCGCGACGACGGCGCGACGCCCGGCCTGCACCCGGGTGGGATCCGCACATTCGCTGACCTCGAGTCGGCCGTCGCGATCTTCGCAGCGGCGCACGCGGCGCTCGGCCGGGTCGAGGGAGACCGAGTGTTGATCGCGATCGACAACCGGATCGACACCCTGCTGCACGCGTCGGCGCTTGCGCGACTTGGTGCGGTTCCGGCGCTGGTCAACCCCCGGCTGACCCCCGCGGAGGCAGCCCATATCGCGCAGGCAACGAGCGCTGTGGGGGCCGTGGGGGACTCCGACGTCCTTGCCCGGCTCGAGCTCGCGGACGTCGTGGCGTGCGTCTCGACCGAGGAGCTCGGCGCGTCGTTGACGTCGCGCTTCGCCGAGGGCTCTCTGGTCGCGGTCGCACCCGAGGTGCGCGACCCCGACGAGGTGTGCCTGCTGCTTGCCACCAGCGGCACAACAGGCAAGCCGAAAGCGGCTGCGCTGACCAGCGCGGGCCTGCTGAGCATGGCGGGGCTGCTCGGGCTGCTGCCGGTCGGGCGCAGCACCGGCCTGCGCGCCGGACGCGATCGGCTGCTGGCGCCGTTGCCGATCGCCCATGTCATGGGATTCGCGGTGCTGCTGAACGCGCTGGTCGCTGGCGTGGAGGTGCTGCACCGCGCTCGGTTCGACCCGGTCGATGTGCTGGACACCATCGAGCACCTGCAGCCGAACATCGTGGTGATGGTGCCCACGATGTACGCCGACCTCGAGGCAGCGGGCGCGGACGCGCGCGACCTGCGCAGCGTGCAGGTCTGGGCGTCCGCCGCGGACGCGATGCCCGACGCCCGGGCGCGCAGGTTCCAGCGACGGGGCGGCTTGGTGTCGATCGCTGGTCGACGCGTGGGCCGCGCCGCGTTCGTCGATGGCTACGGGATGGTCGAGCTGTCCGGCCTGGCCGCGCTGCGCATCTTCCCGCCCACGATCATCGACCTGCCTGCTATCGCCGTCGTGAAGCCGGGCCTGGAGGTTCGCACGGTGGACAAGGACCGCAAGCCTTGCCGCCCGGGTGCCATCGGCGAGCTGGAGTTTCGCGGCGGCGGCGTGCTCAGGGGGTACGAGGGGCGACCGGACGCGGGGCCTGACGCGGACGGTTGGTTCGCCACCGGCGACCGCGCGCGGCTGTGGCCTGGCCGGCTGCTTCAGTTCGCAGGTCGCGAGAAAGATCGGCTGAAGGTCGGCGGGTTCTCGGTGTTTCCGGCCGAGGTCGAGCAGGCGTTGCTGACGGGACCGGGCGTGCGTGAGGTCGCCGTGGTTGGGCTTCCTGATGACCGACTGGGGGATCGCATCGTGGCGATGGTCGTGGCCGAGCCGGGGTTCAGCGCATCGTCCTTCCTCGCCTTCTCTCGCGACGCCGTCGCGGGGTACCGGCGTCCGCACGGGGTGCTGACGGTGGATGCGATCCCGCGCGGGAACAACGCGAAGGTCGATCGCGACAAGGCCACCGACGCTGCTCTCGCGATGGTGGCCGACGGGTTGCTCGTCGAAGCATGAGGGTCCAGATCGAGCGCCGATCACTGCAGATTGATGACCCGTGGGTCGATGCGGTGGACGTTGCAGTGCACCGGCCGACGCGGCCGGCAGGCGCGGCCGTGCTGCTCACGCACGGCGCCGGCACAGACCTCGACGCGCCGTGGCTCGCGGCGTTGGCTGACAGCATCGCGGCTGAGGGGCGGCTGGTTGTGCGGGTAAATCAGCCGTGGAAGCAGTCGGGGCGCGCAGCCCCCCCGCCGGTGCACCGCGCCGTCCCAGGTTTCGTCGAGGTGGCCGCAGCCGTGCGCCGGACGTTCGGGCCGCGACGCCGCTGGGTGGTGGGCGGCCACTCCAACGGTGGTCGGATCGCGAGCCATGCGGTCGCTGAGGGGCTGGTCCGGACCGCCGGTCTGCTGCTGCTCGGCTACCCCCTGTGCGCTCCGCGCCACCCGGACGCCCCGCGGGTCGGGCACTGGCCGAGCATCGCGGTGCCGATGCTGGTGCTGCAGGGCACGCACGATGCGTTCGGCGGGGCGGACGCGGTGGCGCGTCACGCTGACCTACCTCGCGCGCCGGTCACGTTGCACACGGTCACCGGTGCCGATCACGGGTTCGCCGTCCCTCGGACTCGGAGTCCTGATGGGGTGCGCCGCGAGGGTGCGACTGTGTGCGGCGGTCTAGGCAGCGCTGTCAGCAGGTGGCTTGCGACAGCGGTGGATGCCAGCTTTTAGACGGTCTGAGACAGCGCGGCGCACACGTGCGGCGCGGTCAGACCGGGACGCCGGGGTGCGTGTCTGGCCCGCGCCATGTGTCGAGCAGCACGGACTGCAAGGCCGCGTCCGGCGCAGCATCGGCCCGTCCTGCACCGGGCGTGTCGGGCGTGTCGGGCGCGTCAGGCGCGGCCTCGTGGGTTGTGCGCGCTGCGCTGCCCGCTGCGTCGTTGTAGCGGCGGGCGACCGCACGCTCGACGGCCCGGTGTGCGGCGTCGTGCGCCATCGCGCGGGTTTCGTCCTCCAGCGATCCTCGGCTGCCCGGACGGACCAGCCCCAGCGCGCGGGCTGTCGCGGACACGGCGGCCGCGACGGCCGGCGCGACCGAGCGGTCGAACGGAGACGGGATGATGTAGTCGGCGTCAAGCTCGTCGGCGGTCACGCAGCCTGCGATGGCCTCTGCGGCAGCGATCTTCATCTCGTCGGTCACGCCGGTCGCGGCTGCGTCGAGCAGCCCACGGAAGATCCCGGGGAACGCCAGCACGTTGTTGATCTGATTCGGGAAGTCGCTGCGACCCGTGGCCATGATCTTCACGTGCGGGCCGGCGATATCGGGGTGGATCTCGGGTGTGGGGTTCGCCATCGCGAACACGACCCGATCGTCGCTCATGGTCTGCACCAGCTCCAGCGGCAAGGTGTTGGGGCCGCTGACGCCGATGAACACGTCGGCGCCCGCGAGCGCCTTGTCCTTGCCGCCGCGGATGCCGCGGGGGTTTGTCTGCTTGGCGACGCGACGCCGGATGGGATCCATGCCTTTGCGCTTCGGCTCGAGGATGCCGTCGACGTCGACGCCGATGATGTCGGTGACCCCGGCCGCCTGCAGCAGGCCGATGATCGCGACGCCGGCCGCGCCCACGCCCTGCACCACGCAGCGCAGGGATGACAGCTCACGGCCGAGCACCTTGGCGGCGTTCATCAGCGCGGCGACCACGACGATGGCGGTGCCGTGCTGGTCGTCGTGGAACACAGGGATGTCGAGCCGCTGGCGGAGCTTGCCCTCAATCTCAAAGCAGCGGGGCGCCGAGATGTCCTCGAGGTTGATGCCCGAGAAGCCCTGCGCGATGCGCACGACAGTGTCGACGAACAGGTCGGGGTCCTGCTCGTCGATGAGAATCGGATAGGCGTCGACACCTCCGAACGACTTGAACAGCATCACCTTTCCCTCCATGACGGGAAGCGACGCCAGCGGTCCGATGTCACCGAGGCCGAGCACGGCCGAGCCGTCGGTGATGACCGCAACCGAGTTGCCGCGGATGGTGAGGCGGTACGCGGCGACCGGGTCATCATCGATCATCCGGCAGATCTTCGCCACACCGGGTGTGTAGACCAGCGCGAGGTCGCGGGCGTCGTTCACCTCGAACTTGTTGCGAATCTCGATCTTGCCGCCCTCGTGCGCGGCGATGACGTCGTCTTCGAGCGCCAGCACCTCGACGCCCTCGA
>JBLFZR010000036.1:0-12436 GCA_047610595.1 Nitriliruptoraceae bacterium
GGCGGTGGCATGGGTATGGCCATGATCATCGAGCGTCTGAGCTGACGGTGAGCCACGAGCCCATCGATCCGTCGCTGGTCGAGGAGGGGGCCGAACCGGTCCTCCGCCTCGTCCAGTGGCAGCCCGCGCCGTCGCCGGGTGATCCCGACGATGGCTACCGCCAGGCCGTCGCAGGGTCTGCCCTGGTCGACCCGGTCGCAACGCTGGTTGCGGCCGGCCGCACCCTCGGCATCCCTGCCGGTGCGCTGGCACGGCATGTGCTGGCTGAGTGGGCCTCAGCAGGATCTTCTGCCTTGTTGGCAGCCGGTCCCGATGTCGTGGCGCAGCTGGTCGAAGCCGCGCGCGCCGTCGATGAGGCACCACAGGGCTACGCGCGAGACGAGGCGTGGCACGCGCTGCGCGGTCGTATCGAGTGGCTCGCCCACGGGCTGGAGCACCCGGACACCACCTACCCGGATGGTGGCGCGGGACCGGCCCGACGGCGTCGCGTCGGTGCGTACGGCCTCGCCGTCGACGGACGTCGCGTGCTGCTGTGCCGCGTGTCCTCGGGGTACCCCGGGGCGGGACGTTGGACGTTGCCGGGCGGTGGGCTCGAGCACGGCGAGGACCCGTTAGACGGTCTGGTCCGTGAGTTCTACGAAGAGACGGGGCTGCCAGTTGGCGTCGGCGACTTCCTTGTCAGCGACAGCCACCACCTGCGTCGCGCAGACACTGACCTCCACCTGCTGCGGCTGGTGTGGCGGGTGACCGTGCCGTTGGATGTGGTGCCGCGCGTCGTGGAGGTTGATGGGTCGACCGAGCGCGCCGAGTGGATCGAACCTGATCGGCTCCACCGCCTGCCACTGCTATCGGTGGCCGCCAAGGCTGTGACGGCCGCAGGGCTCGACGCGCCGTCCCCCGACACGAGCGACGGCGCCGTCTAAGACGGCGCCGCTTGGCGTTCGTGTTGGCGCGTTCGAGTCGGACGGTGAGGTCCAGGTGCCTCAGCTGATGAGGCACCTGCGGAATCCCTGCGCCACGGCGCCGGTGCGGTCGGGGGTGTCGAGCTTGACCAGCAGGTTCTGCACGTGGGTCTTGACCGTGCGGGGGCTGAGGTCGAGCTCGGACGCGACCTGGCTGTTGGTCATGCCCTCGGCCAGAAGCTGCAGGACCTGCAGCTCACGGGCGGTCAGCTGCGGATCACCGTTGGCAGGCTCAGCAGCCCATGACCCGGCCAGCTGGAGCGCGACCTCGGGCGCCAGCACGCGAGTGCCCTGGGATGTCGCGACGATCGCGTCGCGCAGGTCGTCGATGCTTGTGTCCGACAGCAGCAGGCTTTGCACGCCGGCCACGATCGCTTCCCGGAGCTCGATGACGGAGGCTGTTTCGGTGATGGCGAGCACGGCGCAGGCCGGATGGATGGCCATCACGCGGGCGATCTCGGTGAACGGGTCACCATCATCAGCGGCGATCGCTACCACGACCATGTCGGGCATGTGCTGGGCGACAGCTGAAACAATCGACATCGGCACGACGGACGCGGCGATGTCGATAGATCCGGCAGCAACGACAGCCTCGAGTCCGGCGGATATCAGCGGACGCCCCGCAGCAACGATGGCGGTTCGGGTCTTAACAGCCGTGTTCACAGTGGGCTCCCACGTGGGGGTGACACCGGTATCGGTGCCGAGTCCATAATGGTCCGGACAGCCGCTGAAGGCGATAGCCCGAACGGGCCACATCTTGGGGGCCCGTGATGACTACAGGATGTGGTCCCTGCCTTGGCGTGCATTCGATCCGGCGAGACGGCGGCTGCTGTTCTGTGGACCAAACACAGCCGGGCAGAACGGACGCTGTGGTGCGCTGGCTGACCGGCCGTTCCCGCGCAGTTGTGGACCGGTCGGCCGGGCGATGCGTCCGATCAGGCTGCGTTGATCGACAGCACCTTGATCGTGACGGCGGTGCCGTTCGGCAACGTGGCGCTGCGCGTATCGCCGACCGTTGCGCCCATCAGCGCCTGCCCGATGGGGGAGTCTGCCGAGAGCACGTCGTGCTCGGGGTGCGTGTCCTCGCGTGACCCGACGAGGTAGGTCTCCTCGTCGCCATCCCAGTCCAGCCCTACGACAAGGCCCGGTGCGACGCCGGAGTCCAGCGATGGGATCCCGATGACGGCCGTGTCCAGCAGCTGCTTGAGCTGACGGATTCGCGCCTCCATCTTCCCCTGCTCCTCCTTGGCCGCGTGGTACTCGGCGTTCTCTTTGAGGTCGCCGTGCGCCCGCGCCGTCTCGATCTCCTTGGCGATGTCGGTTCGCCCGGCGGTCGTGAGGGTCTCGAACTCGGCTTTGAGGCGGTCGTGCGCCTCCTGGCTGAGCCAGGTCGTGTCGCTCATGGGGTCAGCTCCTGAGGTGGTGCCGTACGCGGTCGTTGGAAAGGACCGCTGCACATGGGGACCGGGGTCGACACGCGCGTGGCGTGCGTCGGTCAGATCGCGTCACCGGGCTTCCGTGCGTGACAAACGCGGCGACTGCGAACGCCCGGCTGTGGCCGGGCGCGCGTGGCGAAGCGTACCTGCGGCATGACAGTGTGCGAGAGGTACGAGCGGGCAGATCGCGGCTGTTGCGGGAGCTGCTGCCGGGACCGACGGGGGTCCTGGTCGTAAACTTTCCCGTATGGCTTCTTCCGACCCGATCTACCGTTTGTACGAGGCGCGGCTTGAGCGACAGCTCCGGTCGGCGCCCCTGCCACGTCATATCGGTGTGATCTTGGACGGAAACCGGCGGTTCGCGACCGAGCGCGGCGACGCGCCGATGGTTGGCCACGCGGCGGGTGCGCGCAAGATTCACGAGTTCCTCAGCTGGTGCCACGAGCTTGAGGTGCCGTACGTGACGTTATGGATGCTTTCGACGGACAACCTGCACCGTGATGACGACGAGCTGCGGGCGTTGCTGGACATCATCAGCGACACCGTGGCTGCGCTGGCGACAGACGAGCACGCGCAGGCCCGCGGGCAGCGTGTCTCGGCTGTCGGCGCGCTGGATCTGCTGCCGGACGATGTAAAGCTGCGACTGACGCAGGCCACGGAGTCCACCAAGCTCAACACGGGGATGCACGTGCAGGTGGCGGTCGGTTACGGCGGTCGACGCGAGATCATGGACGCGATGCGGTCGCTGCTGCTGGACCGGGCAGCCGCAGGTGAAACCGTCGAGCAGATCGCCGAGCACCTGACCCCGGACGATCTCGCTCGCCATCTGTACGCCACCGATGTGCCGGACCCGGACCTCATCATCCGCACCAGCGGCGAGATCCGTTTGAGTGGGTTCCTGCTGTGGCAGAGCGCCCACAGCGAGTTTCACTTCGCAGACCCGTACTGGCCCGCGTTCCGGCGGGTCGACTTCCTGCGGGCGCTACGCGATTATCAAGCGCGGGTCAGACGTTTCGGACGTTGATGGCAGCTGTGAGGACGCGTGTCCCGGCGATGCGATCGTGGATCGTGCGCCGGTCACCGCGCAGCGCAGGTGCGTAGTCGATGACCCACCACGCGAGCGCTCCGCCGGCGAGCCCGAGCGAGATGAACACCAGCGGGATCAGCCACTTCACGCCGTAACGTGGGAGGAACGAACGATCGTCGGGCGCTTCGTCGCCTGGCGCGGCGTGGAGGAGTCCCATCGCAGCCTTACCGAGGGAGCGTCCGGTCATCGCCTCGACCAGGAACGTGGGGACCCCTGCGGCCACTAGCACCACGCCGAGCACCGCCCAGTCCGGTGATGTGTCGGTCAGCAGCACGGCCGGGTAGATGCACGCCGTGACCAGCAGCACGTCCGCAAGCGTCGCGGCGAGCCGGGGCCAGTGGGTGGCAGGGCGTGCCGTGCCGTCGCTGGGCTGGGACACGGCTGGGCTCTCTTTGTGGGGTGTGGGCTGGGAGCGCAGTGCGGGGTGCGGACTGTAGTTGCGACGGGGCGCACGGCCGGCCTCTGTGTGCCGTCATCGTGGCGTGCCGGCGTCATGGCTACGCCGGAGTTCGAGCGGCCGTGGCTAGCGTTTGTTGCGTCAGAAGCACAACCCGACGACGCTCGAGGTGACGGTGTTCGACATCCCGCCCACACGCTGGATTGAGGACTTCCGGCCGCCCGCGAGGGTCGCTCCGCCCGCTCGGTCGAGGCGCGTACGCGTCGCCGGCCAGCCGCTGGTTTACATCCGCGCCCACCTGATCATGTCGCCACCCCGTTGGGGTGGCGCTCTCGTTTCCGGGGGGTGGACGGCCTGCCCGGTCTCCCTCCTCGGGGGAAGCTGTGCCGACCGATGACCACCAACCAGATAACCCCCGTCACCTACGTGCTGGACACCAACGTCCTGCTGGCGGACCCCCACGCGCTGCACCGGTTTGAAGAGCACCACGTGGTGGTCCCGCTTGTCGTGATCGAGGAGCTTGACCGGAAGAAGACGCTCCACGACGAGATCGGGCGTAACGCCCGAACGGCGTTGCGGCTGATCGAGGAGGTGCGCGAGCGGTCCGGGTCCGGATTGCGCGAGGCAGAGCCGATCCCGAGCGGCGGGACGCTGCGGATCGAGTCGAACTTCATCGACGTCGAGCTGCCGCAGTACCTCGACCCGATGAAGCCGGACCACCGGATCTTGTCGACTGCGATGGGGTTGCATGCGACGCTTATCACGAAGGACACGGCGCTGCGGATCAAGGCCGCACAGCTGGGGGTTGCGGTTGAGGACTACCGCGGCGATCAAGCGCAGGTCGACTCCGCATGGACCGGGATCGAGGAGATGGAGGTCGAGGCCGAGACGCTCGATCTGCTGCACCGCGACGACAAGGCGACGCTGTTCGCGGATGTCGGTGACGTGCCGTCGGACGGTTTTCACCTCAACCAGTGTCTGGTGATGCGAGCCGGGCGGTCTGCGAGCGGGCTCGGTCGAGTCGTCGCGATAGACGAGCTCAGCGGGGCCGCGACAATCAAGCGGGTGCCTGGACACCACACCGTGTTTCGTATGACGCCGCGTGACGTGCGGCAGACCTTCGCGATCGACCTGCTGTTGGACCCGGATGTGCCCTGCATCAGCCTGATGGGGATGGCCGGGACCGGCAAGACTTTCCTCGCGCTGGCAGCCGGGCTCGAGCAGGTGATTCAGAAGTCGGTGTACCGACGGCTGTCGGTGTACCGACCGCTCATCGCCGTCGGGCGACAGGAAGTCGGGTACCTGCCGGGCGGCCTCGACGAGAAGCTGGCGCCGTGGATGGCGGCGGTGCACGACAATCTCTACAGCCTGATGCGCAAGGAGGATGGGAACAGCCGCGGCGGGCGTGAGCACCGAGCGGTGCAGACGCAGGTCGACCAGATGGTCGAGCGCGGGCAGCTGGAGCTGGCAGCCATCACGTACCTGCGTGGGCGCTCGATCACGGACGAGATCGTGATCGTTGACGAGGCGCAGAACATCGAGCTGTCCGCGCTCAAAGTGGTGCTGACCCGTATGGCGATGGGCAGCAAGGTGATCTTCTGCGGCGACCTTGGCCAGGTCGACAACCCGTACATCTCGCCGTACGGCGGCATGGCGGCGTTGATCGAGAAGATGAAAGGTCATGCGCTGTTCGGGCACGTCACCCTGTCCAAGGGTGTGCGTAGCCCGCTTGCAGAGCACGCGGCCACGATCTTCTAGGGCGAGTCTGCGTGCTCAACGAGCAAGGCGTCGGTGACGCCCATCACGCGGTGGGTTGTCCGGTCCTTGGCCGGGAAGTGGTGCTCGACGTCTGTCATCACGTGCAGCACTGGTGTCGTGACGTGGTGCTCGGCGCCCTCGTGGACGATCGTTGCGTGGCTGGCAGCCAGCACGTTGAGCAGCCAGTCAGACCGGATCCCGTAGGGCAGCGCGATCGCGAAGCCATCGGGCGTGGGCTCGACGACGACAGGGGTCTCGTACGGCGTGCCCGATGTGCGTCCGACGTGACGGACGATCGCGGCGTACGCGTCGGGCTGACCTGCGCTGCTCATCTGCCGCGGGTTCATGAAGCGGCGGTTCATCCGGCGGACTGCGTCGAGGACGAACCCGATCTTGAGCCGCAGTCCGATGGTGAGGATGAGGACGAGCAGCACGACGGTGCCGACGAGCCAAAGGAAGATCAGGAGGAGGGGGTGCATCTCAACTTTCTTGTTGGTCGGTGGGGTATTCGAAGACATCGGTGAGCGCGACGCCGAAGACGCGGGCCATCTGAAACGCAACCTCCAGCGACGGGGAGTACTTGCCCTGCTCGATCGCGATGACGGTCTGCCGTGTGACACCGATGGCGTCAGCGAGTGCGGCCTGTGTCAGCTCGTCTGCGGCGAACCGCAGAGCGCGGATCGAGTTGGTGACCTTGGTGGGTTTACCCATGCTTAGAACCCCCGGCGATACGCGAACAGCTTCACCGCGGCCGTGGTGATCGCTTGGAGGACGAAGGCCGCGTACAGCGCGTTTCCGATCCACAGCTGGTCGGCTTCGACGAACGCCAACACCATCGCTCCGAGCGCGCCGCCAGATAGCGCGTAGGCGCCGGCTACCTCGCCGCGTCGGTGCACGGCTCGGTCCCGTTCGTCGCTGACGTTCGCTTCGGACGGTTTGGCGGTTGCGGTGATGATGGCGCCCACGATCGCAACAAGGACTGCTGCGCCGATCGCGGCGAGCAAGCTTGGGACGTACGCAACGTCGGCTGCTGGTGTGGAGGCAAGCTCGCGCAACAGCCAGCGCGCGTACATCGCTGGGATGGCGATGGCGCTGACGAGGTACAGCCATGTCTGCTTCTCGTCGAAGGACATCTCGGTCTCCAGTCGTTGCTGCGGTGTCATTGTGTCAGATATTTTCGACATGATGAAGTGTCTACTAAACCACGCATCATGTCAAGTGTTCTTTACATGACGGCTCGCGTGGCTCAGCAGTCAGCGGACAGTGCACCGTCAAGCTCCCCCGTGCTCCGTTCGGGGCGGTCGCAGGCCTCAGCTCGGTCCGGCCAGCTGGGAGGGTGTCGACCGTCCGCGGAGCGTGACCTGCTCGAGCTCGCGCCAGCTCGACTGTTCGTCAAGGCTGGCGGACGCGACGGTCGCGGCTGTCGTGAGCACCATCGGAACATGATCCTTGGCCAGCTCGGTGAGGCGTGCGGCGATGTTCACGGCATCACCGATGACGGTGTACTCCAACCGTGCCTCGCTGCCGATGTTGCCGGCGACGACCGTGCCGTATGCGACGCCGATCCCAGCTGCCGCGTGCGGAAAGGCCTCGCGTAGCCGTCGGTCTAGATCCCGGCTCGCGGCCAGCGCCCGGTCAGCGGCATCAGGCAACGAGCGAGGGGCACCGAACACGGCCAACGCAGCGTCGCCCTCGAACTTGTTGACCCACCCGCCGTGGGCGTCGATGACCTCTACGACGATCGTGAAGAACTGGTTGAGGAAGCGCACGACCTCCTGCGGGGGGCGCGCGCTGGCAAGCTGGGTCGAGCCGACAAGATCGACGAACAGCGCGGCCGCTTCTCTGGTCTCGCCCCCAAGCTCCGGGTCGCCCCGCAGCGCCCGCTGGGCGACGTCGGCACCGACATGCCGCCCGAAGACGTCGCGCATGTGCTCTCGCTCACGCAGTCCGGTGGCCATCGCGTTGAAGCCGGACTGGAGCAGCCCCAGCTCGCTCGCGTCGGTCACGCGTAGCGTTGTGTCGAGGTTCCCGCGCGCGATGTTGGCCATGGCGCGTCGGACGGAGCGGATTGGACCGGCCGTCGCGCGCGTGGCCAGCACCAGCGCGAACATCCCGACGAAAAGGGCGATGCCCGCCAGCACAAGTATGGATGTCGACAGCGACTGCACCGAGGCGGTGTCCTCGATGAGCGCTGTGATTCCCAAGGTGAGCAGGCCGGCCAGCGGGCCGCCGCAGACCAGCCCCCATGTCACGAGGATTCGGGCTGTGACGCCCGGCAGCACGGGCTCGTCGAGCATGGTGAGCGACATCGCGAGCGTCGCGATCGGGCGCAGCAGCCGCTCGGTCAGCAGGTAGCTCAGCCCGGCCGTCATGAAGCCGGCAAGTGTCACGGTCAGCGCCACGCGCAGTCCGTGGTCGATGCTCGCCCGGCCGTTGGTCACCCCAAACAGCAACGCGGCGAAGATCCATCCGCCCGCCATAGAGATCGCGATTGCGAGCGGTGCACGCAGCAGCACATGGAGCTCAGCCTCGGTTGGAGCCCGGTCCTCACGCAGCCAGGCGCGGGCCGTGTGCTGGCGGCGAAGCATTCTGGTCGACAGCGCTGGGGCGACGATGCTGACGTAGACGGTGGCGCCGATCAGGTTCGGGAGAGCGAGCCGCGATTCGTTGACGTTGGGGGTGTCCGGAAGCACCCAGATAAGCAGCACGAACACGACCGCGATGCCGACTGTGACGATGAGGATCGACGAGAGAGTCGTCAGGGTGCGGAGCCCGACGTCGACCGCGCGATGGCGGCGGCGGGAGGACGTGGTTTGGGTTCGGGTCATGGGCGTGCCTGCCGCCGGCGCCGCCACCACCGCGAAACAGGCAGCACCTGGCCGTGTGGCGCGGTCGAACCCTCTCCCGGTGGCAGGGGATGAGACCGGCCGGGCTCGGCGTAGCGGCCGTCGGCGCCGAGGTCGTAGCGCGCTTCCAACGGGGCGACGGACCCGTCGGCGTCCAGGCCGTAACGCATGGCAAACAGATGCGCGTGTGACTCGCCCTTCACCTCAAGGTGGGCGTAGAACGCGTCTGTACGCCAGTCGTCAATCGTGATGTATCCGTCCCAGACCAACACCCACAGCTCATCGGTGCACCGTGCGAGCTGGTCGCGCGCGCCGGCCAACGCGCCTTCGAGGCTGTCGGCGAGGTAGCGCCGCAGGACGTCTGGGTCCTCTGCGAAGCCTCGGTGCAGGGATGTGGGACCGACGGGACCGTTACGCGTTGCCGCGTCGTCGAGCGCACGGGCCAGCGCGCTCGTGACGAGGTGCTCAGCCGCCGCAGATCGCAACACACAAGCTCCTTCTCAGCGGATTTTTAGTGGGTGGAGGCGCCGGGTGTGCCTGGTGCGTCTGGTGCAGAGTTCGTGTTGCCGAGGCCTGTGACGCCGTGCTGCTTGATGTCGATACCGAGCTGCTCAAGGCGGTCGTCGATGGCGGTCCGCAGCTCTGCATCGAGCACGGCGCGCACGGCGCCGAGCGCAAACGGTCGCAGCCTGCGAACCGAGTCGAGGGCAGCGTTGACGCCGTGTTCCTTGAGCTGGAGGATGACGCTGGGCGCGACTCGCTCGACGAAGCGTTGCGCGATCCGGGCGGTGTCTGCCTGCGTCTGCGCGAGCAGCTCGAGCAGGTCATCGATGTCCATGCCCATGCGCAGCAGGTCCTCGGCTGCCTCCAGGATGACCGGGGCGGGTGCGAGGAAGTGGTCGTCGCGTGGCTCGAGCAGCCCGCTGGCGATGGCTTTTTGCACGGTTGACGGCAGGTCTTCTACAAACGCGAAGCGCTCCATCAGCTCGGCGGCTGACATCACGCGTGCCTGATGCTCGGCGTCGCCCCACGGCGCGAGCAGCAGCTGCTCGAGGGCGAGCAAGCCCTGCAGATCGTTGCCGGATGCCCATGCGTCGAGAGTTGCCCGCACGGCAGCAAGCGAGAAGCCGCGTTGCTGCAGATCGTCGATCAGGTGGAGTCGGGCGAGGTGCTCTGGCGCGTACCAGCCCGTGCGGCCAGCCAACCGCGGCGCCGGCAGCAGGCCGCGCGCTTGGTAGTCGCGGATGGTGCGGCTGGTCACGCCGGCGTGGGCAGCCAGCTCGTCGATGCGCATCTCGCCGGCGGGCGTTGTGGGCATCGCGGGCGTCGCGGGCGTCTCGGGCTTCATGAGGGGTGCGGGTCCGGGTCAGTTGGTGCGGCTGCGGGCGGCCCGGGCGCGGGCCTCCACCTCGGGACGGTCGGCCGCGTCGGGGACGGTCTCGAGGTAACGATCGTAGGCCTGCGCGGCGCGCACGAAGCGCCCAGAGCGCTCGAGCAGAGATGCCAGCACGAGGTGGTCGCGTGGGTCGGGATCTGGCATCACGAGGCGCGCGACCACGGTCCACAGCGCGGCGCCGGGGTGCTCCTCCTTGGTGATGTCCACCGTGAGGTTGGCAAGGATGCGGCGCGCCAGCTCGGGCGGCGTGGCCGGGCGAACCATCGACCGGGTGAACCGGCTGCGGCCGCTGGTCGCCTGCGCGACCAGCGCCGTCATCGCCGCTTCGCCCAGCGCTGCCCCCCCGGCGTACGCGTCGAGCACGGCAACGTCGCGCCCCTCGCCGATCCCAACGACCACGTGACCAGGCAGGTTGATGACGAACGCAGGCACCTCAAGCCGCCGTGCGACGGCGGCGTACAGCACGCTCAGCGTGACCGGCAGCCCGCGATGGGTGTCGAGCGTCAGATGGAGGTGCGCGTCAGCAGACGTGCGTGGCTGGGCGGGATCTCCGCGATATCCGAGGTGGTCACCGAGCACGTCTTGGAGGCGCGTCACGACCTCGGCCTGGCCGACAGGAGGCGCCGCCGTATCGCCACGTCTGTCGGTCGTGCGTACGACATCGGCAAGCGCATCGATCCGCAGCAGCTGCGTGGGTGCGTCCAGCTCACGGTGGTGGAAGGTGGTCACTGCCAGCGCGACGGCCGCGGGGTCCGCCGCAGGGTTGCTGACGACCTGATTGAGCCGTTTGCGCGCGTCCACGTGGCCTCCGGTGCTCACACCCTGTGAACGGTACGACCTCGCGACGTTCCATCAGGTCAGCGCCGGCCGTAGGGTCTGCGTCAGCAGACCACGTGGTGCACGGAGGATCAGATGACGGACATGACGCACGCGCCGGCCGAGGTCCCGCGCAACGGGATGACGGGTGAGCAGTTCCGGGCGGCCGGCCACGCGCTGGTCGACTGGATCGCCGAGCACATCGAGGGCACGGCGGGGCTGCCGGTAACGCCGGATGTGGCCCCAGGCGACATCCGCGCGCTGCTGCCTGACGCGGCGCCCGTGTCGGGCGAGCCGTTCGCTGCGCTGCTGGCCGACCTCGATCGCGTCATGGTTCCAGGATCGGTGCAGTGGCAGCACCCGAGCTGGTTCGCCTACTTCCCGACGGGTGCGAGCTACCCATCGATCCTTGCCGAGCTGGCGTCCGCCGCCCTCGGGCAGCAGGGGATGTTGTGGTCTTCATCGCCGGTCACGACCGAGCTCGAGCTCCACGTGCTGGACTGGCTCGTCGACGAGATGGGGCTGCCGGCGTCGTGGAAGTCCGACGGGGCAGGCGGCGGGGTGCTGCAGCACAGCGCCAGCGACTCGACCCACACCGCGTTGGTCGTCGCACGCATCGCGGCGGGAGCAGACCCGGCGTCGAGCGTGGTCTACACCTCGGCGCAGACGCACTCGTCGACCGAGAAGGGCGCGCGCGTCGCGGGTTACGGCCATGTGCGTCTCGTTGCAGTCGATGACGTCTTTGCGGCGCGGGTCGACGCACTCGAAGCTGCGATCGCTGCGGACCGTGCCGCCGGGCTGACACCCGTCGCGGTTGTGGCGGCCGTCGGCACCACGGCAACCACCGCAGTCGACCCGGTGCGAGCCATCGGGGAGGTGGCCCGCCGCGAGGGCTTGTGGCTGCACGTGGACGCCGCGTACGCCGGCAGCGCGATGCTGCTGCCGGAGGTGCGCCACCTGCAGGACGGCCTCGAGCTGGCGGACTCGTACACCTGGAACCCGCACAAGTGGCTGGGCGTGAACTTTGACTGTTCGGTGTTCCACGTCGCAGACCGGGCACCGTTGATCGACGCGATGTCGATCTTGCCGCCGTACCTGCGAGGTGCTGCGAGTGATGATGCGGCGGCACCGGACCTGCGCGACTGGCATGTGCCGCTTGGGCGTCGGCCCCGGGCGTTGAAGCTGTGGTGGGTGCTGCGCACGTACGGCACCGAGGGGCTGCGGTCGATTCTGCGTGACCACCTCGCATGGGCCACCTGGCTGGACGCACAGGTGCGGGCACACCCGAAGCTGGTGGTGTCAGCGCCGACCATCCTTGGGCTGGTGACGTTCCAACACGTGGACGGCGACGGTGCCACGCGCGCGCTGACCGACGCGCTCAACGACTCGCGTGAGGTGGCCGTGACCGGCACGGTGCTCCTCGCGCCGCATCTGCCCGACGATGGCGTGGCCGCCCTGCGGGTCTCGATCGGATCGATGCTGACCGAGCGCACCGACGTCGAGTCGCTGTGGGAGCGCATCACCGGCCTTGTGTGACGGTGCGGGCTGATGCGCATGTGACAGCCGCAACGTGACACCGCTACTGTCACGTTCATCGCTTGGGGCATCGCGCAGGGCGGTGTCCCGCACGCGCCACCTCCCGTCAGGAGCAGCTATGAACCGTTCGATCTTCACCGAGGAGCACGAGGCCTTCCGCCAGATGGTGCGAGGTTTTATGGACACCGAGGTCGCACCGTTC
>JBLFZR010000037.1:0-12197 GCA_047610595.1 Nitriliruptoraceae bacterium
GGTCGGTCCACTCCCCCAGGCGTGCCCCGATCGCAGCGCTGAACCGTGCGGACAGGGCGCCCGACACGGCCGGCGGCAGCAGCAACAACCCGATGGCCAACGCCCCGAAGCCGGCCTCGCCCAGCGCCACTGGCACGATGACCAGCGACGCGAAGTACGTCGCGGCGATACAGGCAGCCAACGCAGCCCTGCGACGCAGCGGTGCACGCGTGAGGATCACCGACGGCGGCACCCGTCCCCCGCGACGGACGCTGCGTAGGCACGCCCAGCCAAGGGCGCCAAGCGCCACCGCTCCAAGCAGCCCGGCGAGCGCTGGGAGCCGTGCCGCCAGCTGCAGACCGCTCGCGCCGGCCGCGGCACCCACGCTGGTTGCGAGCAGGCCGGCGCGGTCGATGCGGTGCGACCCACCGCCGTCAGACGGCACGCGCAGCGCCACGAACCCGGTGAGGTGCAGCACTGCCGGCAGCAGCACCGCAGCACGCCAGCTGATGAGCTGGCTCCCGATACCTCCCACGAGCGGACCCATCGACGCGCCGAGCGTGATGACCGCAGCCGTCGCGGCGATGCCGTTCGGTGTCCGGCGGGCTACGTCAAACGCGGACATCGTCACCGCACCCGCACCGATGCCCTGCACCGCGCGACCCAGCAGCAGCGCGAGTCCACCCGTCGCTGTCCCAGCGACCAGCGTGCCAACCAGCGCGATCAGCAGCGCGAGACGGATAACCCGTCGGGGCCCGTGGGCGTCGATCAGCTGCGCCGCCACGATCGTGGCCGCCGCGTACGACACGATGTACGCCGACATCACGCCGGCCACCACCCCCGGGCCAACGTCAAGGCCGAGGGCCAGGTCGTGCAGCGCGGGGGCCACCGATGAGGTTCCGACGGCGCCCGCCGCTGCGAGCAGCCCGAATCTCCACGGCGGCGAGCTCATCGCGATGGGAGCCGTCTGGGCGTCTGCCTCGACCGGGGAAGCGTGCGGGTCAGTGACCGTGGAACGGCAGCCCTGCGATGGCCTGGAACGCCTCGCCCATCGCTTCGTACAACGTCGGATGCGCGTGGGTGATGGCGGCGAGCTCCTCGGGGAGCGCCTCCCACGAGGTGGCCAGCGTGGCCTCGCCGATGAGGTCAGTGGCGGACGGACCGACGATGTGGACGCCGAGCACCGGGCCGATGCCGTCCGGGTGCACCGCGTCGACCGGCACCTTGGCGGCGATGACCTTCACGAAGCCGTCGCTGTTGTGGATGATCCCCTTGGCGTTCGCCTTCAGCGAGTACTGCGTGGTGTGGACCTCGCCGTGGGCCGCGATGGCCTCCGGCTCGGTCAGGCCAACGGACGCGACCTCCGGGTTGCAGTAGGTCACCTTCGGGGTCTGCGTGTGGTCGACAGGCTTGACGTCGAGGCCGGCGATGGCGTCTGCGACGACGAAGCCTTCGGCGAACGCCGCGTGTGCCAACGCAAGCGTCGGGCGGACGTCACCGACAGCCCACACGCCACTGACCTTGGTCTGGCCGAGGTCGTCGGTGTCAACGAAGCCCCGCTCGTCGAGCACACCTGCCTCGGCGGCGCCGGTGTCGGCGGTGTTGGGCGCGCGGCCGACAGCGACGAGCACGACCTCCGCCTCAAGCTCCTCAACGTTGCCGTTGCTCTCGACGATGACCTTGCCGACGTCGCCGTCACGGCTGACGCCCACGACGGATGTCTTCACCCGGACGTCGATCTTGCGCTTCTTGAAGCTGCGGGCGACGGTCTTCGACGACGCCGGGTCCTCAAGCGGCAGCACGCGGTCCAGCGCCTCCACCACGGTCACCGAGGTGCCCATCGGGTGCCACATCGAGGCGAACTCCATCCCGATTGCGCCAGCGCCGATGATGATGGCGCGCTTTGGCGCCTGCATAAACCACAGCGCCTGGTCGGAGGTCTGGATGACCTCACCGTCGACCTCCCAGCCCGGGACGTGACGCACGACCGAGCCGGTCGCGAGCACAACGTGCCTGGAGCGCACGTCCGTGGTCGCACCCTCGGCGTCGGTGACGGTGACGGTCTTGACGTCCGCAGACACATCGGTCAGCCGGCCGCGACCGGTCATAAACGTGGTGCGCTTGTCGGCGAGGCTCTGCAGGCCGCTGCGCAGCTTGTCCATCACGCCCGTGCGGAACGCGTCGAGCGCGACGCCATCCAGCCCGTTGATCGTCACGTCCAGGCCGAAGGTCGACGCGTGCTTGAGCTCGTCGAGCACGCCGGCCACGTGCAGGATCGACTTGGACGGGATGCAGCCACGGTTGAGGCAGGTACCGCCGATGCGGTCCTCCTCGATCATCGCGACCGTCAGCCCACGCGCCGCGGCGCGGAACGCGACGGCGTAACCGCCGGGGCCACCGCCGATCACGGTGATGTCGAAAACGGTGTCAGTGCTGTCGCTCACGTGCTGCTCCTCGGTCCCGCCGATGGGTCGAGTGTGCCTAGATCGAAAGCTCAGATGCGATCCGGGCACACGCGACTGGTAGCGGTGGCTGATGCGCCGGGCTCCAGCCCCCGCGCCGGCGTGACGATACGGCCGGGGCGTGCCACGAGTCATCCCGAGCGCGCTGCGCGTCCGTGCTACGAGCAGCTGGACGCCGCAGCCGGTGGATCAGCCGACGGGGCCGGGCGTGATGGTCATCGGACCGCCGCACCTCGTCCCGTGCACGGTTGCGGTCTGCCCGGTCATCAGCGCCCGCCACGATGCCGTGCTCACGACCGGGAGCGCGACGCCGTACAGCTCGCTGGCGGCCAAGGCACCAAGCGCCACGATGGCGTCAGGCTCGCCGAGGACGAGCGCGGCCGGCGCCGTCCCGAGCCGGATCGCCTCGGCCAGCACGCTCGAGCTGCTGGACGACCCGCGGCCCGCGGCCATGACCACCATCATGCCGGTCAACGACAGACCGTGTTGTGGGTGGTTGCGGTCGATGATGCGCCCGTCGTGCGGGTCCATCCCGCCCCAGAAGCTGAGCGGTTCGTCCAGCACCAGCACGGGCGCGGTCACGGTGCCGGGCGTCAGCGTGCGGCCCTCGATCACGGTCATGGCGCGCTCCGTGGGGTGGGCTCATGGGCAGCTCCGAGCTGCGGGTCCAGCACCACGCGGCCTGCGACGGCGGATGCCACGCACTCCCCCAGCGACGCGAACACGGCGTCGACACCGATGTTGCCCGGCGCGTAGTACGCCCACTTGGCAGAGTTGGTAAGCACCGCGCCCGGCCCGATGTCGAGGATCGGGGTCACGTACGTGCAGGTGTCGGTCACGATCTGGATACCGGCAGCCAACAGCCCATCGGCCAGGCCCCGGCGCGCGACCTCATCCAACACATCACGTCCGGTGCTGACGTAGAACGGCACCTGCGACGGGGCACCGGCCGCCGACAGCAGCGCAGCGAGACGCTCGAACTCGGTGACCGAGAAGTGCGGCGTGCCGATGCTGACGGCGGCCAGCACGGTCGTGTCCGTCGTTGTCAGCGCGGCCCGCGCGTGCAGGAGCATCGCGGTGGTGACCATGATGCTCTCGACGGCCGGCCGTCCCTGGAGCGCAGCGTCCAGCGTCGGTGCTTCGGGGGTGATCCCGACCGCATGGAACATCGCCACACCGCCGGACGAGGCCGCGGCGGCACCGAGCGCCTTGCCATCGTCCTCGGTCGCCGTGGCGGGCAGGCCGACGATCACGGGGATCTTCGTGCCGGTCCGACCCCCGACGACATGCCCGACCAGCGGGAACACGACCGGGTCGGCCAGCAGGGCATCAGGCAGCTCGCGGACATCGAACACAACCTCCGCGCGTCGGGCCACATCGAGGTGCAGGCCGCTGAGAGGAACGCGACCCGTCAGCGCGGCGCAGATGTCGATGAAGTCCCCGTACCGCTCGGTGCGGGCACCCAGCATCGAGTTGGCGAACACGATGGCGTTGGACTCGGCCCACGCCAGGTGCTCACCGAAGCTCGGGCGATCGGCCAGCTGGTACGGCGCGCACGTCCACGTGGGCCGGCAGCCCATCGCGGTGTAGGCATCCATCAACGCGCGCGCATCGCGATGCTCGTCGGTCGGCAGCCGGACCAGGTCGGGATGCCGCAGGTCCAGTGAGCTGACGTTGAGCGTCGTGGGGACGACCACCTGCCCGCCGTCGTCCGCCAGCCTCCGCGCGAAGTCGAGGCCGGCCTGTCCGTGAAACAGGCAGCTGTCGATGTGCGCGCTGGTCACTGGCAGCAGCCGCTCGGCGCCGACCATCTGCCCGAGCGCAACCACCATCCGCAGGGCCAGCTGCGTCGCTGGGCCATGCTCGCCGTCCAGCATCGCCTGTTCGTGCGTGGTGAGGTCCATGTGAGAGTTTGGGATCATGTCAGTGTTTGGGATCATGTCAGCGGTGCCGTTCGAGGCCGTCGAGCAGCAGCTCAAGGAGAAACTCAAAGCTGTCCTCTTTCGCGTCCTCGTCCATGTGGTGCCCGATGTGCTCGATCATGTACGGGTAGGTCTCGACGGGTGTCTCCGCGAGGAACTCCTGCATCTGCGCCTCCGGATCGTCCTGCCCGATCGTGAACGCGGCCTCCTGCTGGACGTACCCCACGACAAACACGTCGAGGGCGTGGAATCCGTGGTGCGCCATGCGGCGGTCGTACCCGCCCTCACGCAGGGCGCGGAGGATGGCCTCCATCAGCTGCTTGCGGTTCGGCCCGGGCCACGTCACCGGCCACAGCTCGCACGCCCACGGGTGGGCTTGGAGCGTCCCGCGCAGCCAGGCCACGATCGTTCGCAGCGGAGTGCGCCAGTCCTCGTCGTCGCACGTGGGATGCGGCACGCCAGTCAGGACGTGCTCAAGCGCTGCCGCGAACAGGTCGTCCTTGTCCTGCACGTGGTGATACAGCGACATCGCGCCACTTCCGACTCGGTCGGCGACCTTGCGCATCGAGACAGAATCGATGCCGTCGGCGTCCGCGATCGTGATGGCGGCCGCAACGATGGCGTCACGCGTGAGCGCCTCGACGTCATCAGTCGGGGGCACGGGCACGGGCGCTCCTGGTCATCGGTCTGGTCGCACCAACTCTACCGGCGGGACCGCCAATGCGTACAGCGTACGAAGTCTGCGCTTTGGGATACCCCTTGCGCTTCGTACAGCGTACGTCGTACGCTGTACGAAGCACCGCCCACCCCGGCCCTCTGTAGGAGTCTCGCCGTGACCACGACCCAGACCATGATGCAGGCCATGACCCGCACCGAGTACGGCGATGTCGACGCACTGCTCCTCAAGCGTGTCGATGTGCCAACCGCTGCCGCGGGAGAGCTCCTCGTGCGCGTCGTGGCGTCGTCGATCAACCCTGCCGATCGCTACCACCTCATCGGTAAGCCCTACATGATCCGCGCCGTCGACGGCTTCCCCCGGCCGCGGACGCCATCCCTCGGGACGGACGTGGCGGGCACGGTGCTGGCCATCGGCGCGGACGTCGCCGGCTACACGGTCGGCGATCGCGTGTTCGGAGGCAGCGGCAACGCCTACGCCGAGGTTGCGACGCTGCCCGCCGCGAAGGCGGCGCACATCCCCGACGGCGTCACGTTCGAGCAGGCGGCGTGTCTGCCCATCGCCGGCGCAACCGCGCTGCAAGGGCTGCGCAAGGCGGGCGTCAAGCCCGGCGACCGGGTGCTGGTCAACGGGGCCAGCGGCGGCGTCGGACATCTCGCCGTCCAGATCGCCAAGGCCATGGGCGCCCACGTCACGGGGGTGTGCTCGACCCCCAACATCCAGTTCGTCCGCAGCCTCGGCGCCGATGAGGTGATCGACTACACGACCACCGACTACGCGACTACCGGGCAGCGCTGGGACGTGCTGTTGGACAACCACGGCAACCACTCGCCGTCCCAGAACGCGGCCATCCTCGTGCCTGGCGGCCGCTGGACGATGATCAACGGGCCGATGACCGGCAAGCTCCTCGGCCCGATGCGATACATCGTTGCTGCGCTCGCCCACGGTCTGTTCTCGAAGCACAAGGTCATCGAGCTCAACGCGAAGATGCCCACCGAGGACATGGCCACGCTCGCTTCCTACGTCGCGTCCGGCGAGGTCGTGCCCCACGTCCAGCGCACCTTCACGCTGGCAGAGCTGCCGGCAGCGATGACCCACCTCGCAACGAACCGCACCCGCGGCAAGCTGCTCGTCCAGATCGGCGATGTGGGCTGACGCGGCCAAGGTTGGCCGCCTGAACCCACATCGTCATCGTCGCGCGGCGGCCTCGGCCAGTCGGCGTGCGGCCTCGGCAACGAACTCGTCCTCGACGGCGAGGGTGATGCGGGCGAACCCGGCACCCTCACGGCCGAACCAGTGCCCCATGCTCAGCGCGAGGCCGGCGTCGTCCACGAGCCAGCGCGTCAGCTCGGGCACCTCCATCCCCAGCCCCCGCAGGTCGAGCCAGCCGAGGTAGGTGCCCTCCAGCGGCAGCAGCGTGACGCCGTCGGGAAACCCGTCGGCCAGCAGCTGCGCGCGCCGAGCCGTGTCGGTCAGCAGCCCGTCGAGCCACTCGGAGCCGTGCTCGTAGCCCGCCTGCATGGCGGGCAGCTGCATGACGTGGTTGCGGGTGAGGTGTAGCTGGTTGGAACGCCGGGCGAAGGCGTCGCGCAGGTCGTCGTCATCTGTCAGGAGCAGCGTGTCCGACATGCCCGCGAGGCCGAACGTCTTGAGCGGTCCATGCATCGCAGCCCAACGGACACCTGTGCCCTGCGCCGCGACAGCGAACGGCACGAACGTGTGGCCGGACAGCACGAGGTCGGCGTGCAGCTCGTCGGCGAGCACGGCCACGCCGTTGGCGGCGCAGACCTCGGCGAGCCCGCGCAGCTCGTCGACACGCCAGACGCGGCCGACCGGGTTATGCGGGTTGCAGAGGATGAGCGCCCGGACGTCGGCCGATCGCGTGACCTCGGTGAGCTGCTCGAGATCCATCGCGTAGCCATCCTCACCGAGGACCAGCGCGTTGCGCACCACGCGGGTGCCGGCGGCCGTGACGAGCGGCTTGAAATCGGTGAAGACCGGCGGCTGCAGCACGACGCCGTCGCCCGGGGCGCACAGGTGCTCCAGCAGCACCCCGATGGAGGTCGCGACCGAGGGGCTGACCGCCCGGCGGAGCGGCGTGACGTCCCAGCCGTGGCGGTCGCTCACCCAGGTGGTGAACGCGTCGTAGAGCGCCTGCGGCCTGGCCTCGTAGCCGTACCACCCGGTCGCAGCCCGCTGCGTGATGGCCTCGACGATAGGCGCGGCGAGCGGGAGCGACGGCTCCGCCACCCACAACGGCAGCAGCCCGTCCCGACGCCCGAACACCCGCTCAAGCGTGTCGGGATCAGATCCGAACGGCGAGGTCATCATATCCACACCCATCGATACGTTGGGTCCGCACCTTACCGAGCCGTCGGCGTTCAGCTGCGACGGCGGCCGAGCGCTCCTGCTTCGGTGAGGCCGCCACGACGTCTGTCCCACCAGTGACCACCGGCGCACGCGTGCCGCGATCCGGCATCCACAGGTCGGCCGTTCCCGGAGCACCCGCCGTGCCGGTGACCGTCAGCGCGCCGGTGTCGATGTCGCTGTCGATGCCGGTCAGCGCGCCGGGGAGGTCGAGCGCGCGGGTAGCTGCGCGACAACGGCAGCGAGAAGCTCTCGTCGATGCCGAGCTCGATGTCCCCGGGTACTCGTAGCGCACGAGGCTGGCGCTCGGACGACTACCGGCGGCCTCAGCCGCGTGGATCGCACCGATGGTGGCGTCGTAGAACTGCCCGAGCTGCACCGACTGGCCGGCGCCGAACGCGAAGCCGCTGTTGGGCTCGTTGAGCGGGTCGTAGCCTGCGATGATCGGGTCGTCCGCGCCGAGAGCATCGATGAACCCGCCCCACGTCTGCATGAGGTGGGTCTGGACGCCGGTCCCATCCCCCGGGTCGCGGTCGATGTAGAACGACTGCCACGCGCCACGCGGCAGCGGCCGCGGCTGGGAAGCCGCTGGGAAGTCGCTGGGAAGTCGAAGAGTTCGACCGTGCAACGACCGGAGCTGCACGATGGCGACCAGCGAGAACCTCGAGCGCAACAAACGCAACGTCCAAGCCTTCTACGACCTGATGTTCAACCAGAACCAGCCAGCCGAAGCCATCGAGCGCTACGCCGGCGCGACCTACATCCAGCACAACCCGCACGTCGGCGACGGGAAGCGGGCGTTCATCGCGTACTTCGAGCAGATGAGCGCCGAGTACCCCGGCAAGCGCGTCGAGTTCGTCCGCGCCATCGCCGAGGGCAACCACGTCGTGCTGCACTGCCGCCAGTTCTGGCCCGGCGACGAGGTCTACGCCGGCATCGACATCTTCCGCCTTGACAAGGACGGCAAGGTCCTCGAGCACTGGGACGTGCTCCAGCTCGTCCCCACCGAGTCCAAGAACAACAACACGATGTTCTAGGCCGACGCCGCGATCGATCGGGAGCCTGATGAGCTCAGGACGAGGGTGGCCGCCGCACCGAGCAGCGCAACCCCGACGAGGCTGAAGACGAAGACCCCCTCGACGACGCCAGCGGCCGCGAGGAGCAGGCCAACCGCGCCAAGCGCTGCCGCGACGAGGCGCACGACGAAGCGGACGGGGAGCCACCGCGTGGCCTTCGTGCCCAGCTCAGATGCAGCGAGGGCCACGGCCACGGCCATCGCCAAGAACATCGCCGCGGTGACGAGCGCCGATTCGGCGTTGCCGAGGCCGACCAGAGTCAGCCCGCTGAAGCGCGGCCCACCCCCGGCGCAGCTGGCCGACACCGTCACGTCGCCGAAGAACACGTCGTTGCACGGCACGTCCGGCGTTGGGAAGACCACGCCCAAGACCAGCAGCACGCCCATCGCACCGAACGCACTAACGGTGACCCGCGCGATCCACCGCCGCCATACCCCGACGGAGCGGGCGGTCGTGGCGTTCAGGGTCTCCATGGCGTACGCCTCTCGTCCCTAGCTCCGACGCCCATGACCCGCCGCCGGTTCCCCGCGCCACACCAGCCAGTCGAGTGCGCCAGTAGGCGCCAGAAACGCTCGCAACAGGTGCACTCGACCGGCGGTGTCAGCTGTGGAGCAGGATCCTCGCCGGGTTGGCGCACAGCTCGGCGACGTACGTCACGAAGCGGCCGGCTTCGCCGCCGTCGCAGACGCGGTGGTCAAACGCCAGCTGGAAGCGGGCCACGCGACGGATCTTGATCTCGCCCTCGTGCACCCACGGCTTCTCGCGCATCGTGCCCACGCCGAGGATGCCGACCTCCGGCGCGTTGATGATTGGGTTGCCATCGTCGTTGCCGAAGAAGCCGTAGTTGTCGGTCGTGAACGTGCCACCGGTCAGCTCTCCTGGCGACGCCGTGCCGTTGCGGCACTTCTCTGCGAGGGTCTTGGCCTCCATCGCCAGCTGCAGCGTGGACTTGGTGTGCGCGTCCTTGATGTTGGCCACGATCAGCCCGCGGTCGGTGTCGACCGCCAGCCCGAGGTTGATGTGCTCGAGCAGCCGAATCTCGCCGGCGGCCTCGTCGTAGCGCGCGTTCAGCGTCGGGAAGCGACGCAACGCAAGACACGTCGCACGCATCATCAGCACGTACGGCGTGATCTTCACGTCGAAGCCCTGCGCCTGCGCGTCGGCGGTGAGGTCCTTGCGGATCTCCCACAGGTCGGTGAGGTCCGCGTCCGTCGCGCACAGAGCGTGCGGGATGGTGCGGCGGCTCTCCTCCATCTTCGAGATGATGCGCTTGCGGATGCCCGCGACCTTCTCGACCTCGCCAGGCACACGGCCACGGAAGCCGGGGACGGCCTTCTCGCCTGCGGAGCCAACGAGGACCGGAGCCAGCGCTGCCGGCGCCGCCTTCGCCGCGGCGGCAGGGGACGGGGCAGGCGCGGGTACCGAGCCGAACGCGGTGGCCAGACCAGCAGCCGCCTCGGAGGCAGCAGTCGGCGCGGGGGCCGCGCTGGTGGCCTCGCTGAACGCGTGGATATCAGCGCGGGTGATCGAGCCCTCGGGGCCGGTGCCTGCCACGAACTTCAGGTCGATGCCCTGATCCTTGGCCAGCTTGCGCACCGGTGGCGTGGCCAGCGGCTTGCCCTCCCACTGCACGGTGGGCACCGCAGCAACTGCAGCGGCAGCAACGGCAGCGGCTGCAACGCCTGCGCCTCCGCGACGACGACGTGATCCGCCGTCCTCCTTGGTGCCGTAGCCGACCAGCGGCGGCGGCTCTTCCTCCGCGTCAAGACCGGTCGAGCCCGAACCGCCCGAGCCGAGGCCCGGGGTGTTGTAGTCGACCTCTTCGACAGCAGCCGCCGGCGCGGCCGGTGCAGCAGCGCCACCCGAGCCAGCGTCTGCGCCGACGTCGATCGTGCAGAGCATCTTGCCGACGGTCAGGGTGTCCCCCGTCTCGCCGGCGCACTCGACGATCACGCCGGCGAACGGCACTGGGATGTCCACCGCGGCCTTCGCCGTCTCGATCGTGACGATCTCTTGGTTGAGGGTGACCGTGTCGCCGGGCTTGACGAGCCACTCGATGACGTCGCCCTCTTCGAGGCCCTCGCCGAGGTCCGGCAGGTTGAAGGTCCTGATCTCAGACATGTCTTGCTCCTTGTGCGCAGCGCGCGACGATCAGTAAGCGAGCGACCGCTCGACAAAGTCGAGGATGCGGTCGACGTTGGGGAGCCAGAACTCTTCGAGCATCGCCGGCGGGTACGGCGTGTCGAAGCCCGTCGCACGCAAGATCGGTGCCTCGAGGTGGTAGAACGCCGACTCCTGGATGCGGGCCGCGATCTCGGCGCCCATGCCGAGGTTGCGGGCTGCCTCGTGGACGACGACGCCGCGCCCGGTCCGCTTGATCGACTCGACCATGGTCGGAACGTCCAGCGGATTCAGCGAGCGGAGGTCGACGACCTCGAGGTCCCAGCCCTCCTCGACGGCCGCCTCGGCGGCGTCCATCGCGGTACGAACCATCGGCCCGTAACAGAAGATCGATGCCGTGGTGCCCGGGCGACGCACGACAGCCTTGTGCGTCGGCTCGGTCTTGATCGGCAGCGTGATGTCGGACTTCATCCAGTAGCGCCGCTTGGGCTCCATGAAGATGACCGGGTCATCCATCTCGATGGCCTCGCGCATCATCGAGTAGCCATCCTCGGGCGTGCCCGGGGTCATGACCTTGATGCCCATCGTGTGCGCCCAGTACGCCTCCGGCGACTCGGAGTGGTGCTCGACCGCACCGATGCCGCCGCCGAACGGGACGCGGATGGTGATGGGGAGCCGCACGTTGCCGCGGGATCGGTTGCGCATCTTGGCGACGTGCGACACGACCTGCTCGAACGCGGGATACATGAACCCGTCGAACTGCATCTCGGGGACCGGCCGGTAGCCGTACATCGCCAGGCCGACCGCCGTGCCGATGATGCCGGACTCTGCGAGCGGGGTGTCGTAGACACGCTCCTCGCCGTACTCGTCCTGCAGCCCGTCGGTGACGCGGAACACGCCACCAAGGGCGCCGACGTCCTCACCGAAGATGAGGACCTTGTCGTCGGCCGCCATGGCGTCGAACAGGGCCTTGTTGATCGCTTGTGCGAGTGTGACTGCCATGGTCAGGCCTCTCCGTGCTCGCCAGCGGCGAGCTCGCGCTTGAGCTGCTCGATCTGGTCGTCGAAGTGTCCGGTCGGGTCGACGTAGACGTGCTCGAAGAGCTCCATCGGGTCACCGTGCGGTGCGTCGTAGATCTCGTCGCGCATGCGCTGCGCCTCGGCCGCGGACTTGGCCTCGATGGCCTCATCGACGGACGTGTCGTACCGATCGGTGGACTCCAAGAACAGCTTCATCCGGGCGATCGGGTCCGTCTTGGCGGCCGCCTCGAGGTCTTCCTTGGTGCGGTACCGCGTCGGGTCGTCAGAGGTGGTGTGCGCCTCCATGCGGTAGGTCAGCGCCTCAATCAGCGCCGGACCCTCTCCGTCGCGGGCGTTCTCGACGGCCTTCTTGGTGACCGCGTAGGTCGCCAGCACGTCGTTGCCGTCACAGATGTGGCCAGGCAGGCCGTAGCCCACGCCCTTGTGCGCCAGCGTCGGCGCCGCAGTCTGCTTCTCGAGCGGGACCGAGATCGCCCACTGGTTGTTCTGGACGAAGAAGATGACCGGGGACTTGAACGCACCGGCGAAGGTCATCGCCTCGTGCGGGTCGCCCT
>JBLFZR010000038.1:0-12189 GCA_047610595.1 Nitriliruptoraceae bacterium
CGGGACCCCTGCCAGGCCGGCCTCGAGCGCAGCCCACACCGTGCCTGACGACGACATGAAGCCGGACCCGTGGTTGTAGCCAAGGTTGATCCCGGTGACGACGAGGGACGGGGGCGCCGCGAGGAAGGCCTCTGCGAACATGCCGTACATGCCGATCTGGATCGCGTCGGCTGGTGTGCCGTCCACGGCGACGACGTCACGGCCGTCGCGGCGCACGTGGTGGGTCTGTACGGCGTCCATCCGTGTGACCGCCTTGCCGCTCCAGGAGCGCTCCTCGTAGGGGACGCAGATGCGCACCGGTAGGTCGAGCACGGCCTCAAGTGCGTTGGCGAACGGGATCAGCGCCGGGCTGTCGGCTCCGTCGTCGTTGCCCAGCAGAATCCAGCTCATACGTCAGCGTCCAGCAGTGGCGAAAGCTGGTCGGTCAGCGCCGCCAGCTGGGCCTTGAGCTCGGCGACCTCTCCTTCGAGCGCGTCCACCCTTTGTGTGAGCTGACCGGCTGTCGGGACCGGCGGCGCGGTCTCGCGGACCACGACGCGCCCGTCCGACGGCGGGGTCACGCTGTCCTCGGTGCCCAGTGTGACGCCCGGTGTGAGGCCCGGTGTGAGGCCCGGCGCATGATCGGTGAGCAGGTCGGTCCAACGCGCCTCACGGCGGCCCGGCTCACGCGGGAGCTCGGCGGCCAGCGCGACGAACGGGTGCTCAGCGAGGCGTGTCAGCACCGCCTCGACCGCCTCGAGCGAGGGAAAATCGTGCCAGCGCTCGGTACGGGTCCGGATCTCGCCGACCGTCTGCGGACCACGAAGCAGCAGGACGCCGAGCACGGTCTGGGCTGCCTCGTCAAGGTCCAGCTGCCGCTCGAGCAGGTGCTCATGTTTGTGCACGCGGCCACGAACCGGCGATGTGCGGCACAGGCTGTCGCTGCGTAGCTCAGAAAGGCCTGTCTGCACCTGACCTTCCGAGAGCTCCATGACGGGGTCTCGGGCCGACCGCTGGTTGCAGGCGGTCTGCAACGCTGCCACCGACAGTGGGTACTGGGCTGGGGTCGTCAGCCGCTTCTCGACGAGCGCGCCAAGGACGCGCGCGGCGATGGGGGACAGGCGCATGGGATGCCTCTTGGGTGTGGACGAAGGAGGCTACGCAGCCGTCAACACTGCGCCCTAGTGTCTGGAGCGTTCTTCCTTTCCAACCTCGTAGGAGCCCTCCCGTGGCAAACATGGAGTATCGCCGGCTCGGCCGGTCCGGCATCAAGGTCAGCGTTCTGAGCTTCGGCTCGTGGGTGACCTTCAAGAACCAGGTGGATGTTGAGCTCGCCGCCGCATGTATGAAGATCGCGCGCGAGCACGGCGTGAACTTCTTTGACAACGCCGAGGTGTACGCGAACGGTGCGTCCGAAGAGATCATGGGCGACGCGCTGCAGCAGCTCGGTTGGGACCGTCGCACGTACCTCGTGACCAGCAAGTTCTTCTGGGGCACGACGGACGCCAACGATCCGACTATCGCGACGAACACCCGAAACACGCTGAACCGCAAGTACCTCATCGAGGCCGTTGACGCGTCGCTGGAGCGCTGGAAGCTGCCGTACCTCGACATCATCTACGCGCACCGTCCGGACCCGGAGACCCCGCTGGAGGAGACGGTCCGAGCGTTCAACGACATCATCGAGCGCAACAAGGCCTTCTACTGGGGTACGTCGGAGTGGGCCGCGGACGAGATCCGGGGGGCCCACGAGATCGCGGTGCGCAACGGGTGGCACGCGCCGATCACCGAGCAGCCGCAGTACAACCTCGTCCACCGCGACCGCTTCGAGAAGGAGTACGCCCGGGTGTTTGACGAGCTTGGCTACGGCTCGACGACCTGGTCGCCGCTGGCGTCCGGCTTGTTGACCGGCAAGTATGTCGACGGCATCCCGGAGGGCTCGCGCGCTGGAGTGATGGAGTGGCTGAAGGACTCGCTGACCGACGCCGAGGCGAACGACAAGGTGCGCCACCTGATTGCGATCGCGGACGAGCTCGGCTGCACCGCAGCGCAGCTGTCGATCGCGTGGTGCGCGTCCAACCCGAACGTCTCGACGGTCATCACCGGTGCCTCTCGCCCAGAGCAGGTGACTGAGAACATGCAGGCACTCGACGTCATCCCGCTGCTGACACCCGAGGTCAAGTCACGTCTCGAAGAGATCTTCTGAGCGTGGCGTGACCCGCCGAACGAGCGCCCCAGCCCGGATACGGGCTGGGGCGTTTGTGAGAGCTGCAGCAGCGGCGGCAAGCGTGGCATCACCAGCCGGTGGGGCGGGGGCGTCCCTCGTCATAGCCGGCGCTGCCTTGTAGGCCCAGCACGGCGTTGGCATGGAGCTCTGGCAGAGACCGGGCGCCGCTGTAGGTGCAGGCGCTGCGGACACCGGCGCTGATCGTGTCAAGCAGGTCCTCGACGCCTGGGCGCTGCGGATCGAGGTACATCAGGCCCGACGAGATTCCTTCCTCGTACAACGCTTTTCGAGCTCGGCTGAAGGCGTCCTCGGTGGCGGTCCGCTCGCGCACAGCGCGGGCTGACGCCATGCCGAACGAGATCTTGTACGCACGACCGTCCGCGTCGTGCTCGAGGTCGCCGGGGCTCTCGTAGCAGCCGGCGAACCACGAGCCGACCATCACGTTGGACGCACCAGCGGCCAGCGCGAGCGCGACGTCGCGAGGGTGCTTGACCCCGCCGTCGGCCCATACGTGCACGCCGGCGTCGCGTGCCGCTTCGGCGCACTCGATGACCGCCGAGAGCTGCGGCCGGCCGACACCGGTCATCATCCGGGTGGTGCACATCGCGCCAGGGCCGACCCCGACCTTGATGATGTTGGCGCCCGCCTCTGCGAGGTCCTCGACACCGGCACGTGTTACGACGTTGCCGGCGACGATCGGCACGCCGAGGTCGAGCGCTGCGATCGCATGCAGTGTGTCAAGCATGCGCTCTTGGTGCCCGTGCGCGGTGTCGACGACCAGCAGGTCGACGCCGGCCGCGACCAACGCGGCGGCGGCATCGGGAGCGGTTCGCGAGATGCCGACCGCGGCCGCGACCCGCAGCTTGCCGGCGGCGTCGACGTTGGGGTCATACAGCGCAGAGCGCAGCGCACCGGTGCGGGTTACCAGCCCAACAAGGACGCCGTCGGCGCTGATCACGGGCGCCAGTCGGCGGTGCGCCGTTGCCAGCATGTCGAACGTCGAACGGGGATCGGTCCCGACCGTTATCACCGTGAGGTCGGTAGACATCACGGTGTGCGCCTGCGCGAAGCGGTCAACTCCGGCCGCATCCGACGCAGCCACGACCCCGACCGGTCGGCCGTCGGTGTCCACCACGACGGCAGCACCGTGGGCACGCTTGGGCAGCAGCGCGATGACGTCAGCGATCGGTGTGCTGGGCGAGACGATGATGGGGGTCTCGGCCACGACGTCGCGTGCCTTGATCCATCGAGTCACCTCAGCGATCACCGCGACGGGGACATCCTGGGGGAGCACCGCCAACGACCCGCGGCGGGCGAGGGTCTCGGCCATGCGGCGCCCGGACACCGCGGTCATGTTGGCCGCCACGACCGGCAGGTGGCATCCAGACCCGTCAGCAGTCGCGAGGTTGACGTCACCCCGCGAGCTGACATCGGACCGCGACGGGACGAGGAACACGTCGGCAGTCGTCAGGTCATGGGCGGGCACATGGCCGGGTAGCAGCTGCATCGGGCGCCTCCGTGAGGTCGGCTGCGACACGTTAGGTGATGCGCGGCAGCGTGACAGCACGCAGACCGCCTGCATTCGATGCTGGGGCTCGCTCGATCACGACAGCTCGTGGCAGTGCGCTCTCGACGCACAGCTGTGCGTTCGTCGCGCGACCTGCTCGTAATACGCAGCCGAGGCAGGGGGTGGCCGCCTGCGCTGCGAAATAGATGCGTACGACGTTCCACGACCGCTGGATTCTGTATGCGCCTCGCCCGCCCGCTTGTTGCTCTCGCCGCCCTCGTGGGCCTCGCCGCAGTGCCGGTGGTCGCGCCGTCGAGCCCCATGTTGCCCGAGCTGGGTGCGCTTGGTGGTGCGTGCGTCACCGACGTGGCAGACGCGGCGACGCTGGTCACCGATCTGCCGGCCGATCTGCCGCTGCGCTCGGTTGCAGGTGGCATGCCAGTCACCATCGTGACGGATCCGCTGGTCGCACCGGGAATCCCGTACGCGCTGCTGGACACCGGTGTTGGGCTGTGCACGATCGACAGCTTCAACCTCACTGTTGCCGCTGCGCTCGGCGGGCCGGCGGCGGTTGCGACCGCCTTCGCGAGCACGGCCGGGATGCCGTGGCTTGGCGACGTGGCGGTCCACGGTCTGGCGGTGAACGGCGAGACCGTCACGCTCAGCACCTTCGGCGGCCGCCACAACGTCAGCTCGGACTGGACGATCACCATCGACGCGCGGGGTGTACGCGACGCTCGGTTCGAGACCATCGCCTTCGCGACGGATCTGCACGTGGGCGACGTCGCGGACCTCGAGGGTGTCACGTCGCGACCAGGGCACTCGCGATCGTGGGTTCGTGACGCCAACGGCATGCTCTCGATCAACGCGACCATCAGCGACGACCTGATGGCGTCGTACTCCGAGCGAGACGCTGCCGTCCAGCGTGCCGCCAACGTCGCAGGCCTCGCGCCCGGCGACTTCCTCGAGCGGACCTTCAGCGACGGTCAGACCGTCAAGATGTCCTTCGGAGTCGCAGCGACGCCCGTCGAGACACCCGTGACCGGCGTGGCGCAGGCCGACCGCTTGACGCACCTGTTCCTCGGGCTCAGCGAGATCTACGAAGACTTCCAGTCCTGGGGCATGTCGGACCCGTGGGATGAGGGCGCGCGCACCTACTTCGGCTTCAACACGATCGTTCCCGACGATGCCGGCTACATCAACATCAGCTCGGGGCTGTCGGCCTACTGCCTGGCCTGCGCCTTCCTCAACGACACGATTGAGGTGCACGCCGAGTACGCGTTCCCCGAGATCGCACAGCAGTTGGTGGGCGTCAGCTACCCGGATGCGGACGACTTCTTCGTGGGCGTGATGGGCCACGAGCTTGTCCACTCGATGCAGGGTGGGTACTCGGACGGCGAAGCTGGCTCGCTGAGCACCTCGTTCACCGAGGGCACGGCGCGCGCGTCCGAGGGGCTGTACGACCTGGGTGAGGACACGTACCAGGACGGATCGATCGCGTACGTCGACAACGGCAACGGCTGCGAGGGCTTCGAGAACGGGCGCGGTGGTTGGATCAACGCGCAGGCGGCTGGACCGTTCCTTGGTCACACGTACGACGCGTGCTACTTCTGGTGGTCCTACTACGCGCAGTACGGCGGTCCCGGGCTGGTCGCGCTGCTGGAAGCGCTACCGGTGGCGTCGTCGGCGTCAGGCAACGCTGCCGACCGAAACCTCATCCTGCTCGACGCCGCGTCCCCCGTCGGCGACGGCACCCTCGATCTTGCCTACTGGGCTGCGGCTTACACCGCCGGCAGCAGCGCCGACGGCTTCACATTCGCTGACGCGACCGGCGACGTGCACGACTGGCACGCGCTTCTGACGCCAGCACAGCGCAGCTCCGACCTTGGGTTGAGTGCCAACGTGACGGTCGCTGACGGCGGCACGATGGGCTTCAGGGTGACTCGTAGCGGCGTTCTGACCGCGGTCCCTGATGGCGCCGAGCTGTTCCTGTTCGAGGTGTCCGATAACGAGCTGCGGCGGGTTGGTCCGGCTGCCGTCGGCGCTGCCGTCGCGGTCGGACAGATTCTGACCGTCGTCGCTGCCACGACCGGATCGGTCTCGGGCACCATCACCATCACCGTCGGATGATCGGTGCTGATGGAGGCTGACGATGGCGGACCCACTGGTCCGAGGGATCGTGCTGGGTGAAGATCCCAGCATGCTCGCGCGGCTTGGGCTCGACGCCCGACGGGCCGGCGATGGCACAACGGCCACGTGCGTCGGAGGCGTGGCCGTACACGCGGTCGGCACCGATGGCGGTCGCGGGCTGCTGGCGTTCGATCTGGGGCCGGACGCCCGCGCGCCCGTCCCGACCGAGACGATGCCAACAATCTCGGCGGGGGCTGCGGGCTTCGACCACCCGCTCGGCGCCTTGGCCGTCGACCATGTGGTTGTGCTGGCTGGTGACGCGGACGCGACGGTGGCGGCGTTCGGGGTTGAGCCCCGTCGGCGTGAGGAGCGAGGCGGTCAGGTGTACGCCTACATCGTGGCAGGGAGCTGCCTCATCGAGGTGGTCGCGCCGGTTGTGACCGACGATCGGCCGCCGACGCTGTGGGGGCTGGCGCTGAGCGTGCGCGACCTAGACGCGGCCGCCGCCTACCTCGGCGACGCGTGCAGCGCACCGAAGGCAGCGGTCCAGCCGGGCCGTCGCATCGCAACGGTCCGCGGTGACGTGCTCGGGCTCGCAACACCGTTGGCGCTGCTCAGTCCTCGGGGATGACGATCTCGCCGACCCAGGCGACGAGGCTCACGATGAAGCCCCCGATGACAATCGGGACGAAGCCGTCCGCTGACAGGCCGAGCGAGAAGCTGTCCGACAGCAGGACCAGCAGCCCGAACATCGCGATGTTGATCACGATAAGGAACAGCCCGAGCGACAGCAGCACCGCTGGGAAGCTGAAGAACTTCACGATCGGCTTGATGACCGCGTTCACCAGCCCGAGCACCACCGCGAGGATGGCCAGCGTGGTCCAGCCCTCGCTGCTGTCGAAGGACAGCCCGGTCACGAACTGCACCGCGACCCAGATCGCGAGGGCGTTCACGCCGAGCTTGAGTGCCATCTTCACCATGTGACGGGCTCCAGTTATGCACGTGGGCCCGCGACCGTAGTCGCGGGCCCACCGTCACGGACGGATATGCGTCACGGGTATCCGACGAAGGACTCGGTGCCCGGCGCGAGCACGTAGTCGGCGGTTGCGGTGTTGGCGTTGGCGTACGCCAGCCCGAGTCGCAGGTCGCTGATGCCGTTCGACCCGGCGTACGGCGCGATGGCAACCGTCGACGTCACGCCGAAGGCGCGGCCGTTTGCGTCCATGAAGCCCGAGCCTGAGTCGCCAGGGATGCCGGGCGTGGCGGTGTAAACGGTGTGCGTCCAGCCGTTACCCGACGTGCCGAGCGAGTAGCCGGTTTTGGGCGACAAGGATGACAGGCCGAAGCGGAGGCCTGAGTTGCCGTAGCTGTAGACCCGGCTCCCGAAGGAGGTGGAGGTACCGAGAGCGACGGGGCCGCCCATCGCCGGGACCGACGGGTTCACGCGACTGTGGTCGGCGGGGTGGATCTTGACGAGCGCAAAGTCGTTGTACGAGCAGCGGTCACTGTTGCTGTCGTTGTTGGCGACCATCGTGCCCCACGACGAGTAGGCGAGGGTGCCGTCCTTGGTCGCGCCGTCGATCTTGACCGTGGTGCCAATCGGAGCTGAGCCCGTGAGGCAGCCGTTGGTGTCGGTTGATTCGCCGAGGCCAGCGCAGTGTGCGGCATAACCGATGAACAGCTCGCGCACGAACGAGCCGTCAGTCCGTGGCACGAAACGCTCGAAGATGAAGTTCGCGGTGCACTGCGCGCCATCGGTGACCAGCTGCACACCGGGGTGGATTGTCGCGGCGGCCGCGTCGGCCCACGGCCCAGCAGGGGCTTCGACCGTCGGAGCTGGGACGAACGCCGTCACCGAGAGCGCAAGCATCGCGCTGCACGCGATCGCGGCAGCGCGCCAACGGGCCGATGTGGGGCGATGTGGGGTCGTCATGGCATGGTCCTCAGGTGATCAGGGAGGGCGGCAGGGCCGCAGCGTGGCGCAGACGCGTCACATGTGGGCGACGTTGACGCGAGGGCCTCGTTAGCCGAACACCAGATGACGGGCGCTGGTTGCACTGGGGCGTGCGCTTTCGGGTCGCGGTGCGCGCTCTGCGTCATCGATCAGAGGTCAACCGAGAACGCGCTGTGCGGCCGTCCAGACGGACGATACGCGCGGTTTCGAAGCTTTTCGGTCCCAAATCGATCGGCGCTGACGATGGACGGGCTTGCTCGTCACGCCGAGCGTTCGTACGGTCGGCGCCCGGTGCATCACGATCTGCATCGCGCCAGGCGGTGTTGCAGTGCTGCTGCGACCCCGGGCGTTCACTCTCCTGACTCCGACCACTGGAACGATGTGCGCCGCACTCTCTCTGCGTTGACCCTCACCGCCATCGCGTTCGGGAGCCTCGGCTTCGCGGAGGTAGAGGCCGTCGAGAGCGAGCAGCCTGCCGTCTGTCTGAACCTGACCGAGACGAGCCCGTTGCTGTTGCTTCTGCCACGCCGTACGTGCGTCGAGACCCGCCCGCTTCCGCTCCCCAGCGATCAATCTTGACAGCCCTCCAGCCGCGGCCGCGGCCGCGCTCGCTGGATGCTGACGCGTCGGTGCTCGTAGACGCTGCGTTAGACGGTGACGAGCTGGCGTGGCGCCAGCTGTGTGACCGCTTCGCAGGGCAGGTGCGCGGTGTCGCGGCTGCCAGGGTCCGCGATAGACACGCGGTGCAGGACATCGTCCAGGACACGTTCCTTCGCGCATGGACGCGACTGCATCAGCTTGATGATGCCTACCGTGTCGGGGCGTGGCTCAAGACGATCGCTGCCAACGTCGCGATTGATCACCTCCGTTCGCACCGGCCGACAGCATCGCTTGACCACCATGTCGAGCGGGTCATAAGCCTCTCGCCGATGGAAGACCATGTCATCGAGCGCGAGGCAGCGGCCGTGTTGCACGGCCATCTTGCGGGGCTGCGCGAGATCGATCGGCAAGCCCTGTGGCAGCGCGACGCGCTGGGTGCGTCTGTTTCGGAGCTGTCCGACGATCTTGGTTTGACACCGGGGTCGGTCCGGGTGCTGCTCACCCGTGCGCGTGGCAAGGTGCGTGACGGTTACGGCGCGCTGGTCATCGGCTTCGTCGCTTTCGCCGATGCCACCGGTCGGCTCCGCGCCCGTCTTGCTGGGCTCGGTGAGTCGGTCCCGACAGCGCTCATCGCGCCGGCCCTCGTGGTGGCTGCCGTGACCGGTGTTGTGATAACACCCGATGCTCCTGCGCCTGACGCCGCCGTCTCGTCCTCGATCTCGCCGGCGGTCACCGTTCGCGAGTCCCGCGCCACGCAGGCTCTGTCGCGTACCCCGATTGAGCGCGCGGGGCCCGCCGATGCCGGTCGGACCATGAACGATCGCATCGCACCGGCGACGACTCGGTCGGGTGCGGCGGTGGCCCCGAAACCGACGTCGGCCTCCGCTCCGGTGGTGGTCCGTGACAACTCCAAGACCACCACAGGTCAGGGTGATGGCGTTACGACGGGTGATGAGACCCGCGATGATGAGCCGAACATCCAGACGGGCCCACAGCTACCGGTCGCGGGTATCGACTCGTTGGACGTGTACCTCGACGACAGGCCCGGTCCCCGCGAGTAGGCCGCGAGCTGCGGCGAGGGCAGCCACCCCGCGCGGCCGATCACGCTGCGCGGAGCACCAGCTCGCGCCAGAACGCCGCGGACAGGCCGAGTGACTCGATGTCGACGCGCTCGTTGGGTGCGTGAAACATCGCCGAGTACGCGGCGAGGTCGACCTTGTCCGAGAACAGACCAGCACCGTAGGCCGGGATGCCACGCTCGCGGAAGAACACCGCGTCCGTGCCACCCGCAACCATTCGGCCGACCGGCTGCGCATGCGGGTGCGCCTCGCGGGCGATGCCGGCCAGCAACTCCCACCACGGTGTGTCGGTGGGCGAGGTGGAAGCCGGTCGCGTCTTCATAGACGGCCGCCAGCTGACGCGATCCTCCAGCCCAACGAGGATGGACGCAAGCTCAGCGTCGACGTCCTCATCGGTGACGCCGGGGAGTGTGCGGATGTCCAGCCGAACGACGACCTCATCGGGGATCACATTGGTCTTGGTTCCGCCGGTGATGACGTTGGGTGAGATGGTCGTGTGCGTCATCGCGTGGGCGAGCGCCCGGTGCTCTGGGTCAGTCCACCGATCGATCGCGTCCAGCACGCGCGATGGATCGAGCAGGGCGGCCTCGCGGTCGGGTGTCAGCCCTTGCATCGCGACCCACGCGCGCCAGCCGTCGCTGATGTGGGCGCCCTCGCGATGCGACGACAGCCGTCGCACGACCTCGGCTGCCGTGACGACCGCGTTGTCCGCGCCGTAGGGGCGCGACCCGTGGGACGCTGTCCCGGTGACCACGACGTCGCGCCACGATATGCCCTTCTCGGCGTTCCCGATCGTGATACGGGCGCCGTTGGGCGTCTGGGTCAGCATGCCGCCGGACTCCGTCAGGACGACGTCACAGCGGACATCGTCCCAAGCGTGCTCGACCAGCCAGCCGGCGCCAAGCCCGCCGCCGGCCTCCTCGTCCGCGACTGCCATAAACAGCACAGACGCAGCTGGGCGTGGCCCTTGGGCCAAGCGTCGGACGGCCACCGCCATCGACGCGGTGAGGTTGAGCATGTCGATCGCGCCGCGACCCCAGACGTGGTCGTCTATCACCTCGGCGCCGAACGGATCGTGGGTCCAGCGCTCGGGTGTGACGGGCACGACGTCGGTGTGGCCCATCAGGCCGATGGTGGGCGCGTTTGGGTCCGTGCCCTGCACGCGGGCCAGCAACGAGACACGGCCGGGCGCCGGCTCGTAGCGCTGGAGCTCGATGCCCTGCCCCATGAGGTACGCCTCGAGCACCGACGCGTTGCGGTGCTCGCCACCAGTGGTCGGGTCGCCGTCGTTCACGCAACGGTTGCGAATCAGGGCTTGCAGCAGCTCGCGTGTTTCCTCCGCGGGGAGGTCGTCGGTGAGCGCCACAGCACCTCCAGGTCGTGGACGCGGCGAATGAACAAGCGTAACGCCCGTCGGAGGCCCGGTCCCCAGCGGGTCAGGCCCATCGCGACATCGGAGCGGGTGTCACGCCGGGCGCACACCCGTCCTGCGTGATCGTGCCCTTCGATGCGGTCAGCAGCCCGGCCACCTCACAGATGGGAAGACCAACCACGTTGGTCCAGCACCCTGCGCGGTCCGCGATCAGCCGCGCACCGGCCCCTTGCAGCATGAACGAGCCTGCCGCGCCGTGGGGCTCGCCGGTGGCGACATACGCCGCGATCTCCGCGGGCGACAGCAGATGCATCCGGAGGAACGTGGCAACCACCACCGTCGATGGCACGGACATGGCCGGCCCCATCACCGCCACGCCCGACCACACCGTGACGAGCTGTCCGGATAACGCCGCCAGCATCGCAGCTGCGTCTGGGTCGCTGTCGGGCTTCCCGAGGACGGTGCCGGCCAGCGCCACCACCGTGTCCGCCGACAGCACGACCTCGTCGCCGGCGGCCCTCCGTGCGATGGCCAGCGCCTTGTCACGCGCAAGCCGGCGGACCAGCGCACCCGCGGTTTCCCGTGGATGCGGCGTCTCGTCGACGTCAGGCGGCCGGACGTCGGCGACCTCGCAGCCTGCGGCCTGGAGCAGGGAGAGCCGGCGAGGAGAGCCGGACGCAAGCACCAATCGGGTCACCGTGACACGAGCTCTTCGACGAGCGCGCGTGCGGTTCGGCGGCAGATCTCGACGACGTCATCGAATCCCGCCGCTCCGCCGTAGTACGGGTCGGGCATGTCGAGGTCGGTACCTGCGGGGTCCCAGTGCCGAAACAGCTTGACCTGGCTGGGGTTCAGATCGCCGTCGCACATCGACTCGAGCACGCGCAAGTTGTCACGATCCATCGCGAGCACCAGCTGGAAATCACGTAGGTCTGAGGCCTCGACCTGACGCGCCCGTCCTGTCAGCTCGAGCCCTGCGGCCCTCGCGGCCGCACGCATACGCGCGTCAGGCAGCTCGCCGATGTGCCAGTCGCCGGTGCCAGCGGAGTCCACGTCGAGCGCGACGCCTAGCTCATCTGCGGCGTGCCTGATGGCCGCCTCCGCAGTGGGGGAGCGACAGATGTTTCCGAGACAGACAGTGAGCACGCGCATGCCGCCGGACGCTAGCTACCGCGGCGCGCGGTTGGAAGCGAACGGGACTAGACGACCGCTGAACGCAACGTCAGCCGGGGATATCGGTCCCCAGCAGCAGGGTCAGGGCGGCCCCGTCGGCCCCGGCGCGGACCGTCGGTCGCACGCCGAGGAAGCCGGCGAGATCGTCGGCAAGCCTCTCGGCCGCTG
>JBLFZR010000039.1:0-11474 GCA_047610595.1 Nitriliruptoraceae bacterium
CGCACAATCGCCGTCAGCGGGATGGACGACCCGCACATGCCAAGCCATGTCTTGCCGGATGTAGAGACGCTGCTGCCGGATATCGATGGCGTCGACCTGCATCTGGGGCTGGTCCACGCCCCGTACGTCGAGGCGGTGGACCGGCTGCTTGAGATCGGGTGTCGGCTGGTGCTGTCAGGTCACACACACGGCGGCCAGGTCCGGATCCCAGGCATCGGGGCGCTGATCGGCAACTGCGATCTACCCCTGACGCAGCTCCGCGGCGCGACGCGGCGCGGTGACGCGTGGCTTCACGTCACACCGGGGCTCGGTCAGAGCACGTACGCGCCGTTCCGGTTCGGATGCCGCCCCGAGGCCAGCGTGCTGCACCTGACAACGTGATTCGTCACGGCCACCGTGATGGTCGCCCTGCGAACTTCGAGGGCAGGACGCCGCCCCTCGGTTGGCCCGCTTGGAGGGCCGTCGGTACGCTCCCCCGGCCTTGGCTGGGTTCCCGATGCTGAGGTGTGGCAACGGGATGTAGCGCAGCTTGGTTAGCGCGCGTCGTTCGGGACGACGAGGCCGCCGGTTCGAATCCGGCCATCCCGACCAACGAGTGGCGCACCCCCCACGCGGGGCGCCCCACGCGCATATGTCCGGGCAGATCTTCACCCCGGTGATACGCAACGGACACCCCTCACCTCGCGTGCGGCGGTGGACTCGCGCGCATCAACCCCACCGCTCGGGCGTTCAGCGCACGTATGGGCCACGCTGAGAAATCAGTCTTAAAGCTCACGTCATTTAGTGACGTAAGGCACTGAAACAGCCTGACAGTCACACTGCAGACCTCGCTGCCCGCGCATGTCGGGTGCCGTCCAGCTTGACTGGCAGGAAGTCAGACGTCCGGAGCCGCTCTGCCGTACACGAGGTCCATGCGAGGCAAGGACGCGATTCGCGTCATCCTTGCCGCACTCGTCGCGCTTGGGGTCGCCGCGTGGTTCGCCGTACCCACGCCGGGAACGCCGATCGGACCCGTGCACGCTCCAGTGCTGCTGCTGGCAATCATGATCGGAGCCGCCGAGGTCGCAGCCATCCACCTCGACTTGGGCCGGGACCGTCACAAGATGTCGATGTCCGAGCTTCCGTTGACGCTCGGGTTCTTCCTCGTCCTGCCCCGTGAGCTTCTGATAGCACAGCTCATCGGCCTGCTGATCCAGCTGTGGCTCGTACGACGAGAGTCGCCGCTGCGGCTCATGATCAACCTCTCGCAGGCGTGGGTCTCGACCGCGATGGGCCTGATCATCTTCCAGCTCTTGCTGCCTGCCGCCGGGGCCACGGCGCTCTCGCCGCGCGCATGGGCGGCCGCGGCGCTCGGGGCGCTGGGAACCTCGCTGATCTCCGGTGCGATCATCAGCCACGTGATCGCGGTGCAAGACGGCCGCATCGGCCTCACCAACCTGCGCGCATCGGTAACCGGCGCCTCGCTCGGGGCGCTCGGCAACGCCAGCATCGGCCTGCTCGTTGTCGTTCTTCTGACCGTCAACCCGGCCGCGCTGCTGCTGCTGCTGCTGCCAGCTGGCGCGCTGTTCGGTGCGTATCGCGTGTATGAGCGCCAGCGCACTGCGAACCGCTCGCTCTCGTTCCTCTATGGAGTGTCCCAGGCGCTGGCTGGGGACGCAGAGGTCGACACCAGCCTCGCCGAGCTGACCGGCACCGTCCGCGACCGCATGCGCGTGCGGCTGGCCGTCGTGGTGGTTGCCCCGAACACCAGCGACTCCCTCCAGCTCGGATTGGTCGCCAACGCGACCGATGGCGCCGAACCCCGCGTTGAGCATCGCGCGCTGACCCCACTCGAGCTGGAGGGCGTCGCCGGCCTCGACGGCAGCGAGACGATGCGTGTGTCGACCACCAAGACGCGCAAGGCACCAAGCCGAGTCGGTTCCTTCGACCCGCGGCCACTGCTGCGCGAGCTGGGAGTCCCAGGCGATGCACTGCTCGTTCCTCTCCGCGGACCCGAGCGCGCGCTCGGCTACGTCGTGGCCGCAGAGCGTCTCGGAGATCACACGACGTTGACGCCTTCTGATCAGGCGTTGCTGGAGGCCGTCGCCAACCAGCTGTCCACCTCGCTGACCGCGGCCCGGCTCGAATCCTCGCTGTCGGAGCTCCACAATCAGCAGGAAACGCTGCGCCACCGCGCCGAGCACGATGCGCTAACGGGCCTGTGCAACCGCACCCGGTTCACCGCCGAGGTTGACGACCAGCTCACGGTCGATCCGACGCGCACCGCCGTGCTGTTCCTCGACCTCGACGGCTTCAAGAGCATCAACGACTCGATGGGACACCACGTCGGTGACGAGCTGCTGCAGGCTGTAGCGCGCCGCATCGAGGGCGCCACCAAGGTCACCGACCTCGCGGCCCGGCTGGGAGGCGACGAGTTTGCCGTGCTGCTACGCGATGTCAGCAAGGACCGCGCCACGGCCGTCGCGCACCGACTCGCCACCGTCCTTGGCAATCCGTTTGACCTGACCGAGACCACGGTCACAGTCAGCTCATCCGTCGGCGTCGCCCACCACGATGACGATCCATCCACCTCAAGCGCCACGCTGCTACGAAACGCCGACACCGCGATGTACGTCGCAAAGCGAGACGCCACCAGTGGCACTCGTTCGTTCGAGCAGTCGATGCACGAGCAAGCTCGCAGCCGTGTGAAGCTACGCGGCGAGCTGCAACGCGGGATGTCAGAGATCGAGTTCGGCATCCACCTGCAGCCACTGGTGCGCCTCTCTGACGAGAAGATCGTGGGCGCAGAAGCCCTGCTGCGCTGGAATCACCCAACACAGGGCGTGCTAGCTCCGGGCTCTTTCCTTGACCTCGCCGAAGAGAGCGGCCTGATGCCGGAGCTCGGACATCGCGTGCTGCGTGAGTCCTGCCGGGTCGCGGCTGGATGGCATGACGACACGTTCGTATCGGTGAACCTGTCGCGGTCACAGCTGCTGTCGCACGACGCGATCATCGCCGAGGTCGCCGGGGCCCTCGCCGAGTCCGGGCTCGCGCCCGCTCGACTGCTGCTGGAGATCACCGAAGCCGCCGTGATGTCCGACATCGAGCGGTCCGCCCCCGTGCTCGATGAGCTGACCAAGCTGGGCGTCCGGATCGCGCTCGAACAGTTCGGGACGAGTCACTCCTCCCTCCAGCATCTCGCTCGCCTCGACGTCCACGTGCTGAAGATCGCAAAACCGTTCGTCGACGCTGTCGCGACGGACGGCGCGACCGGGCCGACCGCGCTGATCGCGCGGGGCATCGTCGACCTCGCGGACGCGCTCGGGCTCCAGACCATCGCTGTGGGGATCGAGCATGAGGCGCAGGTCGGCGTGCTGCGCAGCTGGGGCGCCGACGTCGGGCAGGGCTACCTTCTTGGCCGCCCGATGGCAGCCAGCCGGTTCGTCGCAGGTGGCGCCCCCGGCGCCATCGAGGACGCCCCGCTGCATGTCTGACGACGGTCCGTAGCATCGCAGCGTCCGTGGCATCCCGTAGACGACCACGACGCTGGAGGCCACGTGGACCTGACCGAGCTGCAGCAGTCGATTCGCGACACCTACGGGGCTCGCGACGCCGAACGAGGCCTGCTGCGGACCCATGCCTGGTTCGTGGAGGAGTGCGGTGAGCTGTCGCGTGCCCTGTTTCGGCAGGACCGCGAACGGCAGGTCGAAGAGATCGCCGACGTCCTCGCGTGGCTGACGACACTCGCAGATATGGCTGGCATCGAGATGAGCGAGGCTGCCGACCGCTACGCCGCAGGGTGCCCCAAGTGCAGCGCGAAACCCTGCGTCTGCTGAGCGAGGTCAGCGCGACGATGCTCGACGATTTTCAACCGTGGGATGCTCACCCGTGGGATGCGACCAGCTCGGCGAGCTGGACGGTGTTGAGCGCCGCACCCTTCAGCAGGTTGTCGCCGGCCACGAAGATGTTCAGCGAGTTCCGATCGCCGAGATCCTCACGGATGCGGCCGACCAGCACATCGTCGATGCCCGCCGACGCCAGCGGCGTCGGATAAGCCAACTGCTCGCCGTCGGCGTCCACACCATCGACGATTCTCATCCCCGGGAACCCCGCCATGGCGGCCAACGCGGCCTCGCGCGTGACCTCGGAGCTGAACGTCAGGCGGGCTTGAATCGAGTGCCCGACCAGCACCGGGACACGCACGCAGGTCGGAGAGACCCGCAGACCAGGCAGCCCCAAGATCTTGCGCGGCTCGTGCACCAGCTTCCACTCCTCGTCGGTGTAGCGCCCCTGCGTAAAGCTCCCGGCGTGCGGTAACACGTTGAACGCCAGCACCTTGCTGAACTGCTGCGGATCGATAGACCCCTCGGCGCCGGCGCCGTCAAAGCGCAGCCTGTCCGGGTCTTGCAGCAGGTGGCGCGCCTCGGCGAGCAAGCCCTCGATGCCCGACATCCCCGCGCCACCGGCGGCCTGATAGCTGGTGGCGACCATCTCGGTCAGCCCGAACGCGTCGTGCAGCGGCTTGACCGGGACCATCAGCACCATCGTGGTGCAGTTCGGGTTCGCGATGATGCCCTTGGGACGGGTTTTAACATCCCCCGGATTCACCTCGGCCACCACCAGCGGGACGTCCGGATCCATCCGAAACGCGCTCGAGTTGTCGACCACAACTGCGCCGGCCTCCGCTGCGATCGGAGCGAACTCTGTCGAACGGGCACCACCCGCGCTGAACAGCGCGATGTCGATGTCGGCGAAGGAATCAGGGGTCAGCTCCTGCACCTGGACCTCACCGCCATTGAACGGCAGCATCGTCCCCGCGCTGCGGGCGCTGGCGAGGAACACAGGTTCGCCATCCAGTGGGAAGTTGCGGTCTTCCAGCAGCCGGCGAAGCTCCTGTCCGACGGCTCCGGTTGCTCCAACAACGGCGACACGTGCGGACATGATGGGCCTCAATGGGTGCGGAAGTCGTCGGTCGGGCACCTAGCGTGCCCCAGCACGCCGATGACTGCGAACCCTCCGAGCGGCGCAGCGCCACCGCGCAAAGATCGACTGTGCCCGGATTGAAAGCCGACGCACCATCGGGGCACACTGGACCGCGTCGGTCAGACGAACGCGCGGATCAAAGCGGTGACGGCCCCCACAGCGGCCCAGATCAGCACAGCCCGCCGCAGCCACTCGTCCGAGAACCGGCGGACAAGTGGCGCGGCGAGCACTGCTCCGGCGACGAGGCTCACCCCGAGCCATACGCCCGTCGCGAGGTCGCCCGTGTCGAACTCGCCGGCCACCGCCAAGCTGGCCAGACCGAAGATGATGCCGAACGCGAAGATCGCGCTCAGCGTGCCGCGCCGGTTCGCGCCGGTGGCGTCGCGGTACAGCAGCGCAAGTGGCGGGCCGCCGAGCGCGGCCGCCGTCCCGGTGAAGCCGCTCGCGACGCCGCTGACAACCTGCGACGTCGTCGTCGTGCGGACCTTCAACCCGGCGGCGGTGGCAGCCACCGCCAGCAGCAGCACGCCTGCGATGACCAGAATGAGCACACGCGGAGGCGCGAGTGCGACGACCGCGGTGCCAGCGACCGTGCCGGGGATGCGCCCAGCCGTGATCCGCAGGAACGCAGAGCGGTCGATGGCAGCGCGGTCGCGCCACGCCACCTGGATCGTGACTGGGAGCAGCCCGACCAGCACCGACGCCGGCACTGCCTCCGGTGATATCACGGCGACGACCGGGACCATAATGAATGAAGCGCCGAACCCGAGCGTCGCCTGGACACCGCCCCCGAGGACGGCGGACAGCACGATCAGACCGACCTGGAGCCCCGTCACGCCGCGATCCTGGTGCAACGGCAGGCGCGACGGGCATCGAATGTCACCGGTGTCACGGGGCCCCGAGGTCGAAGGCGTCGTGGATCACGCGTACGGCCCGCTCGGCCGCCGCTGCGTCGACGACAACCGACACGCGGATGGTCGAGGTCGAGATCATCTGGATGTTGATGCCAGCGTCCGACAGAGCCCGAAACATCGTGGCTGCGACACCAGGATGCGTCTTCATACCCGCGCCGACGAGGCTGACCTTGGCCACCTGCTCGTCGAACGACATGCCAGCTGCGCCGCCCGCCGCGATGAACCGCTCGAGGGCCGCGGTCGCCATCGGCAGATCGCCCATGGGGAGCGTGAATGAGATGTCAGTGTGCCCAGCCTTCGACACGTTCTGCACGATCATGTCAATGCTGACGTGGGCCTCGGCCAGCGCCGTAAACAGGTTCGCGGCCACGCCAGGCGTGTCGTTGACGTGTTGCACGGTGGCCTTGGCCTCCGATGTGTCGTGCGCGACGCCCGAGATGATGGCGCTCTCCACGATGTCCTCCTGTGGCACCACCATGGTGCCGGGCTGGTAGCTGAAGCTTGATCGGACATGAATCGGGACGCCGTTGTTGCGCGCGATCTCGACGCTGCGGACCTGCAGCACCTGTGCCCCCTGCGCGGTGAGCTCCAGCGCCTCCTCGAACGAGAGGCGGTCGAGCTTCTGCGCGTTCGGGACGATGCGTGGGTCCGCGGTGTAGATGCCGTCGACGTCGGTGTAGATCTCGCACACCTCGGCCCCGAGCGCGGCTGCGAGCGCGACCGCGGTCGTGTCCGAGCCTCCACGGCCGAGCGTCGTGACGTTCTTGCTGACCTGGCTGACACCTTGAAAGCCGGCGACGATGACCACGTCACCCTCGTCGAGGGCCTCGTGGACGCGACCCGGGGTGATGTCGACGATGCGCGCCTTGCCGTGCACCTCGTCGGTGATGATCCCGGCCTGGCTGCCGGTGAAGGACCGGGCCGGGCAGCCGAGCTCGTGCAGCGCCATCGCCAGCAACGCCATCGAGATGCGCTCGCCGCTGGTCAGCAGCATGTCCATCTCGCGACCGGGCGGGTTGGAGGAGATCTTCGCCGCCATGTCGACCAGCTCGTCCGTGGTCGCGCCCATCGCGGATACGACCACAACGGTCTTGTGCCCGGCCGCGCGGGTGCGGGCGACCCGGTCCGCGACGCGCTTGATGCGCGAGACGTCTCCGACGGAGGTCCCGCCGTACTTCTGGACCACGATGCCGATGCGGCGTCCTTCGATGCGTTGCGCAGCAGAGGGTACGTGCCGAGGCTCAGCCACCTGTGCCGACGGCCAGGTGCGCCAGCAGGACGCCGGCGCCGCGCGGGGCATCGTCAACGGTCACCACGAGGTCCGCCTTGCCGTCGCGCTCGACCCGCAAGCCCTGGCCGCCGCGAATCACAACGGCGCGTGCGCCCGGAACGACACGCAGGCCGTAGCCGCCGTACGTCATCGGCTCGATGTGCTCGGCGTGGACGGCGACCACATCCGCGAGGCCGACATGCGTCCGCAACGCGCCAAACGGACCCGACCGGACGGTCACGCCCGACGGCCCCACGGTGACCCAGGCGCGGATGATGCTGGCCGCGAGCAACGCGCTCAGGATAAGGATGCCACCCGCCAGCGGATCGTCCACCACAGTGATGACGACGCCGAGGACCGCGATGATCACGGGCAACACCAGCAGCACCGGCGGCGCGGTGGCCGACCCGGTCCAGACGACTGCCTCACCGGGCAGCACCTCAAGTCGCTCCGGCTCGATGCGCGCCGCCGCGGTGTCAGCTCCCGGCCCGACAACCGCGGCTGCTATGAGTCCCACACCTACGGCCAGCAGCACCGCCAGCAGCAGCCCCGCACCTGGGAACGCGACCGGGGCACGATTTACCGCACCCACGCTGGCATCCAGTGTGACCACGTGGAGGGTCGCGAGGAACGCCGAAAGCCCCGCGGCGAGACCGGTCAACGGGCGCACCAACGCGCCCTGGATCAGGTTGATCGCGATCTTCATCAGCCCGAAGCCCAGCACGAGCACGAGCACGCCGTTCACCAAGGTCAGGGTCGTGACCGACATCCAACCGTCGGCGACACCGCCGCTCCAGTGCGAGGCGAGCTGGCTTGGGACCCGGCCGGCGTAGGCGACCGCCGAGACCGCGACGACCACACAGGCTAGGAACGGGATCGCGTGCAGGGCGATGCGCCTCGGGTTGGAGTCAGTTGTCATTGGGCGCGCTCCTCGAGCATGGTGATGACGGTGGGGATGGGGACGCCGAGCCGGGTGGCCTCCGCCACAAGGCGATCGACGAGCCCGGTCAGTGCTGCCTGACCCGCGGCGCCCACGACCGTCGCGCCACGGCCACGCCGCAGCTCGATCAAGCCCTCGTCGCGTAGATCTCGGTACGCCCGCAGCACCGTGTTGACGTTGACGTCCAGCTGAGCTGCGAGGTCGCGCGTGGAAGGCAGGCTGTCCCCGAGCGCAACCTCGCCGTCCGCAACCGCCTTGCGCACCGCGGACGCGATCCGCTCGTGGAGCGGACCGTCGTGCGGTGGCAGTCGTAGTAACATAGTTGCGATAGTACAACTATCGCAACTATCGCAACTATCGCGCAAGCACCCCGGCTGCGCTCGCTCGTCTTGCCCTCACGCCACCCGGCGGCCAGAGAAGGCGCGGCCGAGCGTGACCTCGTCGGCGTAGTCAAGGTCGCCGCCAACGGGAAGCCCGCTGGCCAGGCGTGTGACGGTGACGCCGAGCGGCCCGATCAGGCGCGAGAGGTAGGACGCGGTGGCCTCGCCCTCGACGTTCGGGTTCGTCGCCAGAATCACCTCGGTGATCCCCTCGGCATCGAGCCGCAGAACCAGCTCACGGATGTTGAGGTCATCGGGGCCCCGACCATCGATCGGCGATATCGAGCCGCCCAGCACGTGGTAACGACCCCGGAACTCGCGGGTCCGCTCGATGGCGACGACGTCTGATGGGCCTTCGACCACACACACCTGTGCCGGGTCACGGCGCTCGTCGCGGCAGACGCGGCACAGCTCCTGCTCGGCAAGATTGAAGCAGCGATCGCAGAACCGAACGGTCTCGGTCACGTGCTGAATCGCCGCGGCCAGCCGGCGGCTGTCGGCCTTGTCTGCCAGCAGCAGATGGAACGCGATGCGCTGGGCGCTGCGTGGGCCGATGCCAGGCAGCCGGCCGAGCTCATCAATCAGGTCTTGGACCGCACCTTCGTACATCTTGGGCTCCGGTCTTCGCATCGGTACACGTGCGTCGCGCACCGTATGAGCGTAGCGATGGGCCGATCACGCCCATCCAATCAGGCACGTCGCGATGCGCCGGTCTGGCCTCAGTCAGGCGTCGTCGTCGGCGATGCGCTCGGCGCCGAGCTCGGACCGCAGCAGCGCGTCGATCTCGGACGCGTCGGAGGTAGCCGCGCTGCCGACAGCCTCCACCTCGGTGACCGCCGCGACCTCTGCCGCGGTTGGCTCGTCATCCGCAGGCGCGTCGGCCATCGGGGCCGGCGTCGGACGTTGCGGGCCGGCGTCATCCAGCCGGACGTCGATTCGTATCGCGCCCATACCGGTTGCTTGCGCGACAGCCGCCGACAGGTGCGCGGTCATCTCGCCACCCTTGCCCTGCTCGGCGTGGAACCGCCGGGACGCTGGGAAGGTCAGCAGCAGCACGTTGTTGCCGAGCCGCGTCGGAGTCGCGTGATCGTAGAACGCCTTCGCACGCCGACTGCGCTCGCCCACGATCGCGAGGATCGACTCCCAGCGCTCCGCGATGGCAGCCAGCTCGTCTCCGCCCGCCAACGGCGGCGGTGGCTCTGTCTCGACGTGTGTGGTGCCGGGTCGATCCGCGAGGTCTGGCGGCGGTGCGAGCGGACCGGCTGTGTCGGCCCGCAGCTTGGCGCGCGCAGCCAGCTCCTCGCCGCTCGGTGGCGGCGTCGGCGCAGCCTCGATCGGCGCTGGGTCGGTCGCGCTGGGGTCGGGGTCGTCCCACGCATCGGCGACCGGGGCAGGCTCGGACGCGACCGCAGGTTGCACGGCAGCACGGGCACCGCCGGTCGCCGGTGCCGCCGACGGCTCGGTCTCACGGACGGCCGGTGCGGCAGGCTCTGGCTCGGGCTCGGGCTCAGGCGCAGGCGCAGGCTCGGGCGCAGGCGCAGGCGCAGGCGCAGGCGCAGGCGCAGGCGCAGGCGCAGGCTCGGTTGCCGCAGGCTCGACGGCTGGCTCTGGCGGCATAGCCGCAACAGTCGCAACGGCCGGTACGGGCGTCGGGTCCTGGGCGGGCGCGGGAGCGGGCACTGGCGTCGGCTCGACTGCCAGAGGCACCGCCTTCTGTTCGACGGCGACCGGTGTTGCAGCCGTGGCTGGCGCGTCAGTGGTCAGAAATCCTGCGGTGCCCGACGGGACCGGACGCCGCGTGGCGGGGGCAGGCACGGCCCCTGCACGTGCCACGTCATCGCCTGCGATGGCCTTCTCGAGCCGCGCGACGCGGTCGGCAAGCGCGACAAGGTCACCGTCCGCGCCGGGGGTTGAAAGCCGTGCTACAGCCAGCTCGAGCGGCAGCCGCGGTGGGCCCTGCCGCTGCTCGACCAGCACGTCACCGACCGTCTCGACGGCGCGCACCAACGTGTCCATCCCGAACCGCTGAGCCTGGGCGACCAGCCGAGCGTGACGCTCGGCCGTAACGTCAACAAGGTCCGGCACGTTCGGCGCGGCTGACAGCACCATCAGGTCCCGTAGATGCCGCGCGAGGTCCAGCGTGAAGCGACGCAGGTCATGCCCGCCGTCCAGCAGCTGCTGGACAGCGGTCAGCGCACCGCCGACATCGGCGTCCGCGATCTTGTCGACGACCTCCACGACCATCTCGAACGGTGTCGCACCAAGCACCCGGGTGACGTGCCCGCCAGTGACCGGCAGCACCCCGTCCACGCGCGCGTCATCGTCCGCCGCGAACGCGATGACCTGCTCAAGGATCGACAGCGTGTCTCGCACCGATCCGTCGCCGGCGGCGGCGATGGCAGCGGCCGCCTCGTCATCGAGCGTGTAGCCCTCGATGGCTCCGAGATGGCGCAGGTGCCCGGTCAGATCTTCACCGGTCACGCGCCGCAGGTCCAGCCGCTGCACGCGGCTCATGATCGTGGGCAGCACCTTCTGCGGATCCGTCGTTGCCATCGCAAACAGCACGTGCGGCGGCGGCTCTTCCACAACCTTCAGCAGCGCGTTGAACGCCGCCGTCGACGCCATATGCACCTCATCGAGGATGTAAACCTTCTTGCGCCCGGCGGCGGGCGCAAACACAGCCCTGTCCCGCAGGTCACGCGCGTCGTCGACGCCACCGTTGGACGCCATATCCAGCTCGACCACGTCCACGTTGCGACCGGCCACGATCGACACGCACTGCTCGCACGTGCCACACGGGTTCGGTGTCGGCCCGTTCTCGCAGTTGACCGCCGCAGCGAGGATGCGCGCCGTCGAGGTCTTGCCGGTCCCACGCTGCCCGGTGAACAGGTACGCGTGGTGCAGCCGGTCCTCGGTGATCGCGTTGATCAACGTCCGCGTCACATGCTCCTGCCCCACCACCTCGGAGAAGGTCCGAGGACGGTGCTTGCGGTACAGGGACAGATAGG
>JBLFZR010000040.1:0-11103 GCA_047610595.1 Nitriliruptoraceae bacterium
CCGGATTCCTCGAGGATCACGAGCTGCGGCTGCACTACGCCGCCGCCGATGTCGCTGTTGCCCCCAGCATCTACGAACCGTTCGGCCTGGTCGCGGTGGAGGCGATGGCCTGCGGCACCCCGGTCGTCGTCGGCGACACGGGCGGCCTGCGCGAGATCGTGCAGGGCGGGCACGGCCTGAGCTTCACCCCACAGGACGCCGCCCACCTCACGCAGGTGCTCGCCGGTGTGCTGACAGACCCCGCGCTCGCTGCCGACCTGGTCGCGCGCGGGCGCCGCCGCATCGCCGCACGGTACGACTGGAACCAGGTCGCCACCGCCACCGTTGAGGTGTATGAGCGTGCGATCATCGAGGAACGGGAACTACTCGGGGTCGACGACCGACCACCGCTACGAACTCTTCTTCGCGCAGCACCGATCCTTGAGCTCGGTGATGTCGCAGGGTGAGCCCGTCCGGGCACACCCGTTGCACCCCCGATCTCCGGAGCACACACGTGCGCATCTCTAAAACCGCTGCCGCCACCCTGGCCCTCGCTCTCTCTTTGGCTGCATGTGCCAGTGACGACGTCACCGACGTCACCGACGACATGTCTGCCATGGGTGATATCGCATCCGAGATCAACGACATCGCCTCCGAGGCGATGGGCGATATGGACATGGGGTCGTCCGCCGCCCCGCGTGCCGACGAGGTCGAGGGGGCAACACTGCGTCAGGCTGACTTCATCGTTCTCGACGGGGCGCCCAAGGGCTTTGCCGGCGCCGGCGGCACCGCGTTCCTCGCGCTCGACGGCGCGACCACTCTGACGGTCGACGTGATGGGCCTCGCAGCCGACACCGCGGTGATCGGGCACCTCCACGCCGAGTCGTGCGCCACCAACGGCGGCCCCCACTTCAAGTTCGACGCCGACGGTGGTGACACACCACCCAACGAGGTGCACATCGCCGCGACCGCGGACGACACCGGTTCGTTCAGCATCTCGGTCACCAACGAGATGGCAGCCACGGACGCGATGTCGGTCGTCATCCACGCCGCCGACGGCGACACCACCAAGGCGCTGTGCGCTGACCTGGCCGGCTGACACGCCAGCTCCGATGACGCCTCACACCCCGGTGTGGGGCGTCATCGTGTGAGGCCGATTCGTACACGGGCCGGCCGTCGCTTGCACGACGCGTTGTGATCAGGCGCCGAGCGGATCCCCGGGGATCGGCAGGCCGCGCAACACCAGGTCGTGCCCCTCCTCGGGCGTCATGCCCGCGGGCAGTCGCGAGCGCACGACGCGGACCGGGACCCCCACAGCGATCGCGAACGGCGCAACGTCCTTGTTGACCAGGCAGTGGCTGGCGATGACCGCGCCGTAACCGATGTCGACGCCGCGCAAGATCGTGGCCTTCTCACCCACCCACACATCCGCACCGATCCTGGTCGGCGACTTCACGATGCCCTGGTCTTTGATCGGGATGTCCAGCCGGTCGATCCTGTGATCGAAGTCACAGATGTAGATCCAGTCAGCCAGGATCGACGCGTCACCTACCTCGATGTCGAGGTAGGTGTTGATGACGTTGTCGCGGCCGAACACGACCTTGGCCCCGACGGTCAGCTGCCCCTCATGGGCACGCAGCTTGTTGTCATCACCGATGTGGGCCCACGGCCCGATCACCAGCCGGCCATGGCCTGGTCGGGCGGTCAGCTCGACCCGCTTGCCGAGGAACGCCATGCCCTGCAGCTGGACGTGATGGCCGGTCGCGGCGATGCGTCCTCTGTAAAACAGCCAGCGGCGGTACATCTTGAGGTACTCGGGCGTCGTCATCTTGCGCTCGACTGCGTAACGGACCGCGCCGCGCCAGCCCCACCGAGGATACGTCGGGCGCATCGGCGGCCGCCGGCGCTCGACCGAAACACCGGCCTCTGCCGCGAGGTCATCGGTCAGCATCGACAGCCGCCGCTGACCTTCGGCCGCCGTCTCGGACCGCACCGCCGCGTCCACAAGCGCCGCGTGGCCGGCGCGGACCGCGTCCTCGCTCAGCCCAGAACCCGCATCATCCATGCGCTCAGCTGCCCGGCTTCGTGGCGGTAAGGATCAGGTTGTAAAACAGCGCCTTTGGGACGATCTTGCGCATGACAGCCTCGTCGAAGCGCGTCAGTGTGAGGTAGCTCTTGAACGCTCCCATGGCCCAGCGCATCCCGAGCGTGCCCTCGGCGATCGAGCCCTCGATCGTGCGCACGGCCCAGCCAGCCCAGTTGGCAACCAGCTCTTCGGTCTGGACCTCTACGTCCTCAAAGCCGGCGATCTTCGCCATGTGCTCGACATCGCCGGGCCGGAAGGTGTGCAGGTCAACCTCGTCCTCCAGACGCGCCATCAGCGTGTCCTGCGCCGATGCGCCACCGTCCTTGAGGTCCGAGGCGCGGTAGCGATCCATCGCCGGCAGCGCCGTGACAGCACGAAACGCACGCCATGTGTTCTGTTTGACAACCCAGCTGATCTTGTCACCGAGCCGGGTGGGCTCGCCGGCGATGAGGATGCGGCCGCCAGGCTTGAGCACCCGCTGGACCTCCATCAGCGCCTTGCCTGGCAGCGGCAGGTGGTGCAGAAACGCGTGGCCGATGACGAGGTCGAAGTGGTTGTCGGGGAACGGCAGGGCCTCCGCGTCGGCGATGGCCGTCTCGACCTCAACGTCGTGCTCGTTGGCGTTGCGCTGCGCGACCTCAAGCATCCCCGGCGAGATGTCGCTGATGACCAGCTCGCCTGTGATGCGTTTTGCCAGCGCAAGGTTGACAAGAAAGAAGCCGGTGCCGCCGCCGATCTCGAGTGTGCGACCGTCCACGGGGGTGTCGATGCCCTTGTCGAAGCGCGCCGCGGCGTAATCGATACAGCGCTGGTCGTAGCTGATCGAGAACTTCGTGTCGTACGACCGCGACTCCCAGTCGTGGTACGCGGCCTGCTTCTGCTTGAGGTCCATCGACGAGGTGTCGGGGACCGCGTGGAGGTCGGCGCTCATATCTCGGCCTTTCAACGCTGCTGGAACGTGGCCTTGCCCGGGCCATGCGCAAGGAAGCTGGTGATACCGGTCGCGGCGTCGTCGCTGGCGAAGGCCGCGGCGAACAGGTCGCGCTCCATGCGCAGCGCAGCGTCGGTCGGCAGCTCGCTGCCCTCCTCGAGCAGGCGCTTGGCAAGCTTGAGCGCGTACGGGCCCTTCGCGTAGCGGGCAGCCAGCTGACACGCCTTGGCGTAGGTCTCGTCGGCGGGGGCGTGGAACTCGGCAAGGCCGATCGCCACGGCCTCGTTTGCGTCCACCATACGGCCGCTGAAGATCAGGTCCTTGGCCTTCGACAGACCGATCAGACGCGGCAGGCGGATCGAGCCGCCACCGCCGGGCACCAGGCCGAGGAGGATCTCTGGCTGACCCATCTTCGCGTTCTCGGCGACCACTCGGAAGTCGCACGCCAGCGCGACCTCGCAGCCCCCGCCGAGCGCGTAGCCGTTGACGGCCGCGACGCTGATCTTGGAGGTGCGGGCCAGCTGATCGAGCGCGCGCTGGAACTTGGTCCCGATGACCTGCACAGCCTGCATATCGAGCTCGGGGAACTGCTTGATGTCCGCGCCTGCGGCGAACACCTTCGGGCCACCCCAGACGACGATCGCGCCAACCCGGTCGTCGGCCTCGGCGGCCAGCGCCGCGTCACCGATCTCGAACCAGACCTGCTGCGCCATCGCGTTCATCGGGGGGCGGTCGAGCCGGATAGTCCCGACCGCCGTCTCCTCGTTGACATCAAGCCGAACGAACTCGCCCTCGTAACCCATGCAACGTCTCCTGCGGTAGCGACCCGAGATGTTAGTGCCGGTCCGGTGGCGCCTCTCCCCTGGCGTCTCGCTCGCGGCGTCATGGCCGCGGTGACCGACCCCCCGGAACCGACGCACAGAACCGAGATACCCGGATTGTTTACCGGCATAAAGGGGTTGGTTGCGGACGGTCCGATGCATAGCGTGATCTCTATCTGCATCGCACCGACGAACGAACCGACCATGACGTACACCCCCGCCATCAGCACATCTGCGCTCACCAAGCGTTACGGCGGCTTCGAGGCGCTCGTCGCGCTCGACCTCGACGTGCGTCCGGGTGAGGTGTTCGGATTCCTCGGCCCCAACGGATCTGGGAAGACCACGATGATCCGCATGCTGACCGACGAGATCCGTCCCAGCGCCGGGAGCGCAACGATCCTGGGCCTCGACTGCCAGCGCGACACAGTGGCCGTTCGGCACCACCTCGGCTACCTGCCGGGCGACCTTGCGTTGTATCCCAAGCTCACCGGGCGCGAAACGTTGACGTATTTCGCGAACCTACGCGGTGGTGTGGACTGGGCGTTCGTGGACTCGCTCGCAGAGCGCCTCGACAGCGATCTCTCGAGGCATGTCGGCGAGATGTCCACAGGCAACCGACAGAAGGTAGGGCTGATTCAGGCGTTCATGAACAAGCCGGACCTCATCATCATGGACGAGCCGTCCACGGGCCTCGACCCGCTGGTGCAGGCCGAGTTCCAGACGATGGTGCGCGAGGTGGCCGACGATGGCCGGACCGTGTTCTTGTCCAGCCACACGCTCTCGGAGGTGCAGCGGGTCGCCGATCGGGTCGGGATCATCCGGCACGGCCATCTCATCGCAGTCGAGACCATCGTCGCGCTGCAGGCCAAAGCCGTACGCCGCGTGGAGCTGCGATTCGCGACACCAGTCGAGGCAACGACGTTCGAATCGGTGCCCGGGGTGCGCTCGGTCGAGGTCGATGAAGACCGCGTGTCGCTGCGGTTTGACGGCGCGATGTCGAAGCTGCTGGACGTAGTTCGAGACGGCCCGCCGCTGGTGGATATCGCGACCCACGACCCTTCCTTGGAAGAGACTTTTCTTACCTACTACCGCGACGATGACGCCTCGGTGCCCCTCACCCCAGGAGCAGGAGCAGGAGCATGATGCTCGCCCCCATTTACACCAAGTCTCTGCGCGAGTGGTGGGTTGGCCCGACCGTCGGCATGGCGCTGGTAGGCGTGCTGCTCGTGTTGGCGATGGCCGCCTACCAGCAGATCGGGACCGAGCTGTACGCCGAGCTACCGGAAGCGCTTCGCTCGGTCATGGGAATCCCAGCCGGTGCCGACGCGGCCGCGCTCGCGTACGCAGTCGTGTTTGGATTGATGGCGTCGATGACGCTCGGCGGTCTGGCGCTTTCCATGGGCGCGTCCAGCGTCGCCGGTGAGGAGAAGGGCGGCAGCATCGGTGTGCTGCTTGGTAACCCCATCTCTCGTCGGCAGCTGCTGGCATCCAACACCGGGGCGATGATCAGCTTGGTGCTCGTCGGCGGCGCGCTGATGGCGATCGCCGGCCTCGTAGCGCCAGGCCTACTCGGCGTCGAGATCGGCGACACGCACGTCGCGGCCCCAAGCATCCACCTCACACTCGGCGCCCTTGTGTACGGCATGGTCGCGGTTGCGGTCGGCGCCGTCACGGGCAACCGGTCACTCGCCGCCGCAACGGCCGGCGGCGTGATGGTGGCCGGCTATCTCTTGGTCGGTCTGCTGCCGTTGTCGCAGTCTCTGGCGGGTCTGGCCAAGCTGCTCCCGGCGTACTGGTATGACGGACACGATCCGCTCAACAACGGGTTGTCCGGCGGATACCTCGCTGTGCAGATGCTTGTGATCACCGCGCTCGCCGCAGTCGCATGGTGGGGCGTCGAGGCACGCGACCTGACGCGACCGACGGGCGGCCGGAGCCCGATCGCCAAGCTCGTCGACCGCGTCCGAGACGACGAACGGGCGGCGAAGGTGCTCGACCGTCTGCAGGGAGGGGCGCAGCTGTCGAGCATCGCTGCGAGGACCGCCAGCGAGGGCCGGCCGAGGCTCGTGATCATCGCGGGCGTGATGTTTGTGTTGATGGGCCTGCTGATGGGTCCCATCTACGCCGCGCTCGCCGACACCCTCGCCGAGGTGTCCGCCACCATCCCCGACGCGATGTTGGCGTTCGTCGGCGGCGGCGACATGTCGTCCCCAGAGGGCTGGTATCAGATTGAGACCCTGGGGTTGATGGGGCCGATCGCCGTGATCCTCGTGGGTGCTGTCATCGGGTCCAAGGCGCTCGCCGGCGAGGAACACGACCGCACGATGGGACTGCTGCTGGCCAACCCGGTGCCCCGTCGCAGCGTCGTGCTGCAGAAATTCAGCGCGATGGCGCTGCACGTGTCAGTCGTTGGGTTGGCGACGGCCGCAGGCATCGCAGGCGGTTCGCTGATCGCGGGGCTCGGTATGTCGTACCGCAACATCGCCGCCGCCTGTCTGCAGCTGACGCTGCTCGGGCTGCTGTTCGGCACGCTCGCGCTTGCTGTCGGTGCCGGCACCGGACGGGTCCGCACAGCCACGTTCGCGACCGTCGGTGCGGCCGGTGTTATGTACGTCACGAAGTCGGTGCTAGGCATCGATGAGAGCCTCTCGAGCTGGGCCCGCATCTCACCGTTCGAGTGGTATCTCGGCGGCGACCCGCTCACCAACGGGCTCGACTGGCCGTCGATCTTGTTGTTCGCGGGGCTCACATCTGCACTGCTGCTTCTCTCGGTCGTGCTGTTCGACCACCGGGACCTGCGACGCGACTGACGCATCTACGATGCGTTCGGAAACGTACGAGCGAGACGGAGCGTTCACGCACCACGACGCACCAGCGACGCAGCCTGCAGGAGCCACCGATGCCACCCGCTCGACTGACCCGGTCCGCCGCTGCTGCGGTGGCTGTTGGCGCAGGAGCCACGTACGCACGCCAACGGGTGCTCGCGCTCCAGGAGTGGCGGGCCGCACGCGCTGCCGCATCGCCCGCCGACGTCGGAGTCGAGCCGACGACGATCACGCTGACATCGACGGCCGGCACGCAGCTGCACGGGTGGTGGGCTCCCGCCTCGGCCGGCAACGCGCCGACCGTCATCGGTGTCCACGGGTTCGCGTCTCACGCCGGGGACCTCGTCGAGCTGCTCCCGATCTTGCACGCCGCAGGCATCCACGTGCTGCTGCTCGACTTACGCGGTCACGGCCGCAGCGAGGCCACGATGGACCGCCCACGACCGCCCCGTCTGGCCGAGGACGTCATCGTGGCCGTCGACTGGCTGACCGCCCGTGATGATGTGACCCAGATCGGGCTCGTCGGGCACTCGATGGGCGGGTCAACCGCGATCGTGGCTGCCGCACGCGACGACCGCATCCGCGCCGTGGTGAGCGTGGCCGGCGTGGCCGACCCGACGCTGACGCGCATCGGCTGGTGGCCAGCGTGGATCAGCCGCGGGATGCTCGCCACGATCGCGCGGCGCACAGGAACGGACCCGACCAGCAGCTTCGCACGTGCCCGAATCGCGGTGCTCGAGGTGCCCGTGCTGCTGATCCACGGCGACGCCGACCGCATCGTCCCGCTCGCCCACAGCGAAGCACTCAAGGCCAGTCACCCCGCCGCGGAGCTGGTGATCGTTGGCGGCGTGGGCCATGCCTCGTTCGCCGACTTCACACCGGCGATGGAGCGGGCAACGCGGTTTCTTCTTGATGCGCTGCAGCCCCCGAGCGACGCGCCGCCTCGAGTGCGTTAGGCCGCAACCTCGGATCGGACCTGATCGGCATCACGGCGCTGGCTGGTCAAGATGCGGGACAGGTCAAACGCCGGGCGCATCAGATCGATCCGTCGCGGGGCCGAGCGTGAAGGCGAGCGTGTCCGGCTCGACCTCGTAGACCGGTGGCACGTCCTGACGCACCGACGCGGTCTTGGTCCCCTGCAACGTGCACGTCAGCGGTTCGGACGCTGTGGGCGTGGGCCAGCGACGCACCCGAATCATGGCGAGCACGCCATGCTGCGCGAGCTCGAGCGAGCTGCGTTCGTCGGGCCGCAAGCTCATGTGCGTTGCGCACGTCGACCACAACGACGGCGCGACCCGCGCGGTCCTCACCCGCATCGGCTAACGCCGAACCCCTTTGCTGTCGCATCACCACAACGGCGACCACCAGCAGCGCGATCACCAGCAGCAGCACGACGGTCACGACCGTGCGCACGCATTGATCCGGGGTTGCTTAGCCACCGATGTAGCTCATCTCGACCTTGTCCCCGCCGCCACCGTCCGCGGCTCGATCCATCGAGTATCGGTCGGTGCGGCCGGTCCACACCGCTGTCAACGCTGCCTCGACCGCGTTCACGTCGGCGCCGCCGCGAACCAAGGGCAGAAGGTCAGTCCCCGAGCTGGCGAACAGGCAGGTGAACAGCTCACCGATGGCGGACACGCGGGCACGCACGCACGTGCGGCAGAAGGCACGGGTGACGCTGGCGATGGTCCCAACCTCCCCCGCCCCGTCGACGTAGCGGTAGCGCTCGGCGACACCAGGAGGACCGTCGATGGGCACAACCGGCCAGCGCTCACTGATGCGTGCGAGCACCTCATCGGCGCTGACGACCTCGTTGGCGTTCCAGCCGTTGGTCGTGCCGACGTCCATGAACTCGATGAACCGCACGTTGCGGCCCGTTTCGCGGCCCCACCCCGCAAGGTCGGTGATCGCGTGCTCGTTCACGCCCTTGCGGATAACGACGTTGACCTTGACCTTCCCGAAGCCCGCAGCCTCGGCCGCATCCATCCCTTCCAGCACCTGTTCGACCTTGTACTGGGTGTCGGTGACCGCCTTGAAGGTCGGCTGGTCTAGCGCATCCAGGCTGACCGTCAAGCGCGTCAGGCCCGCCGCCAGCAGCGACTCGCTGAACGTCGGTAGCAGCACGCCGTTCGTCGTCAACGCCAGGTCATCCAACGTCCCAAGACCGGACAGCATCCCGACCAGCTCTGCGATCCCCTTACGCAGCAGCGGCTCGCCCCCCGTCAACCGAAGCTTGTGCACGCCCAGCCGGGTGCTCGCGTCGACGATGCGGGTGATCTCCTCGAACGACAGCAGCTCGCTGCGCTCGAGGAACGCGTGGTCCGGTCCGAACACCTCCCGCGGCATGCAGTAGCGGCAGCGCATGTTGCAGCGGTCGGTCACCGAGACCCGCAGGTCGTGCAGCGGCCGACGCATCCGGTCCAACGGCGGCGTGTCCATCAGCCGAGCGTACGACCGGCCCGGGGCGGTGCACACAGAACGGCCACGTACGACAGTTACACGCGCCCGCTTCCCACGCCACACACACCTGTCCGATACGACCGCTTCGTACAGAGGCGCCGCACGTAAGCTGCCTCGACTGCGAACTTTTGGGAGCGACGTGGCAGCCAGCGCGGAAGGACGGCCGGCGGTCGTGATAACCGTCAGTGACGGCGCGGCGGCGGGGGTCCGCGACGACACCTCCGGTGCCGCGCTCGAGACGCGGCTGCTCGATGCCGGTTGGCGGGTCGGACCGCGCGTCACCGTGCCCGATGAGGTTGACCAGATCGGGGCCGCGCTCCGGGCTGCCGCTACGGCTGGCGCCGCGTTGATCGTCACCACCGGCGGCACCGGCTTCGGTCCGCGTGACGTCACCCCCGAGGCAACCCTCGCCGTCGCAACTCGACGTGCACCTGGGCTCGCGGAACGCATGCGTGCTGTCGGGCGCGAGATCACGCCGATGGCCGATCTGTCACGCGCTGAGGTGGTGGTGCTGGGCGCAACGCTGGTGGTCAACACGCCGGGCAGCCGCAAGGGCGCCGTCGAGTCGCTGGACGCCGTGCTCGATCTGCTCCCCCACGCCACGCAGCTGCTGGGCGGTCAGACACAGCAGCATCCGGTCGGCCACGGCACGCAGGGCGTCCCACACGCCCTCTTGGCCTCGCATCACGTGGATGCGCACGTGACCGAGCACGCACACAACGACGACGACCCGTGCGCTCTGGCCCACGCCGACGGCGTGCCGGACGACCGGCGGCCCGGAACGCTCGTGGCCGTGTACGCCTCACCGCTGTCGAGCGTGCTGCTGTCGTGGGGACGCGACCTCGGCTACCGCCGACTGGTGCTGGTGGACCCTGACCCGGAGCGTGCGCTGGCCCACCACGCGGCGCAACACGCCGACCTCGTTGTCGCGAGCCTCGACGCAGCCGCCGTGGACGACGACACCGACGTCGTCATCACAGACCACGATCGCGATCAGATCGTCGATGTCTGCGATGCCATGCTGCGCAGCGATGCCCGCTGGCTCGGCCTGATGGGTAGCGCCCGTCACACCGGTCCGCACGTGGACGGCCTGCGCCTGCGCGGCTTCACCGACGCCGAGATCGACCGAATCGAGCGCCCCGTCGGCCTCGACATCGGCAGCCGAACCCCACCCGAGATCTCCCTCGCCATCCTGGCGGGCCTGGTAGCTGACCGACAAGGACGACGATGACCACGTTGCTGCTCGACTGCCCACCCTCACCTGACCTGGCCACCTACATCGCCGGCGGTGGCGGGACTGCGCTCGCGCGCGCACGCGACGGCGGCCCCGAGGCGGTGCTCAGCGAGCTCGAGGCAGCGAATCTGCGCGGTCGCGGCGGCGCCGCGTTCCCGACCGCGACCAAGTGGCGATCCGTGATGGCGCATGCCGACGAGACCGCCAGCGACGTGCATGTGGTCGTCAACGCCGCGGAAGGCGAGCCGGGCACGGCCAAAGACCGCACCCTGTTGCGTCACGATCCGTATCGCGTGCTTGAAGGCCTGCTGGTAGCGATGGCCACCACCGGCGCAGTGGCAGGCTGGGTTGGCATCAAGGAGCGCTTCGCCGAGACTGAGCGTGTCATCGCGGCACGCGACGAGATGGTCACAGCCGGCTGGATGGCGGCTGACACTGTTCGCGTCGTGGCCGGTCCCGACGATTACCTCTTCGGCGAGGAGTCCGCGCTGCTTGAGGTCATCGAAGGCAGCGGACCACTCCCACGCCTGCTCAAGCCGTACGACCGCGGGGTGTTCGCAGATGAGGACGGGACTGTGCCCAACCCCACGGTCGTCAACAACGTCGAGACGTTCGCGCACGTCGTTCGCATCCTCGAGCAGGGTGCTGCCGCGTTCCGGTCGCACGGCACCGAGGGTCACCCTGGAACGATCATCGCGACCATCACCGGTGACGTCGCGTACCCCTGCGTCGTCGAGGTCGGCACCGACACAACGCTGCGCGAGCTG
>JBLFZR010000041.1:0-11008 GCA_047610595.1 Nitriliruptoraceae bacterium
GCGTCGGAGTCGGAGTCGGCGTCGGAGTCGGAGTCGGCGTCGGAGTCGGCGTCGGCGTCGGAGTCGGCGTCGGCGTCGGCGTCGGAGTCGGCTCGGGCGTCGGCTTATCTACGAGCCTGACACTGAAGTGACTGATGTCCTTACCCGTCGCGGAAGCCAGTTCAACGATCTCCTGGGGCGGGTCATAAGTAGTTAACTTAAGAGCCTCACCATCAGTAGAAACATCGCTTCCTGCCTTGACGCACGACTCGGCTACCAACTTACCTTCGGGGGCCGTGTAGGTGAAAAGATTGTCACCATCACCGTCCATATGGCCGGACCACCCACCTGTCTGCGGACAAACTTCCTGCCCATCCGCAGAGGCGGATGCGGTGGCGGCGATTCCGACCATGAGCACCAACGTCGTGCCGATCGCGAGCGCGATCATGGCACGGGGGTTGCGCCGATGAGTGAGCGCACCTGGGGTGCGCCGCGATAGGGACGGGTTCATCTGATCCTCCGTTGTGATTGTGCGGTCAGACGCGTTGCGACGTGCCGCATCGACAACCCCTTACGCGGTACGCGACGAAAACTGGTCGAACACCTGGGGCTGAAATAAACCCTAGACACATCGTCGGCGTCCGCGTCGGGACAAAAGTCTGGGAGGCTGTCGCTGACCTAATGAGGGAGTGGCCGGTGCGTGACGGACGGACCCTCCCACTGCGCGAAGCAGCAGCTATCGCGGGCGACTGGTGCGGCCGAACGCAGGGCGAGGCTGGGACCCGACATCTGGCGCACGCCTCCCCGTCGTGCCTTGCCGACGACGATGCGGGATGGCACCAGCACGTGGCCGACGGCAGGAACGGGCCCAGCGACGCTGTCGGCACACAGCGACGCAGCAGGCTGGGTCACGCGGTGGCGTCTGGCCCGTTCAGTTGCGTTCGTGCGAACAGTGTCAGGCCTCGTCGCCTCGGCGCCATGCCAGAAGCGTGCCCGCACCGAGCAGACCGACGGCGGACGCGAGCGCACCCAGCGGGCTGACACCGGTCATCGCGAGCTCCTCAACAGCCTCGGCCTCCAGCGCAACGCCGAGCACCCGCGTCTCTTCGTCAGCAGCAACCACCTCGACATCGACCGATACCTGATCACTGCTGCCGTCGTTAGGAGTGGGAGCGGCGTCATCCGCATCCACGTTCGTGCCGTTCTCGACCGCGTCGGACGGGCTGGCACCATCGCCATCTGCATCAATCGTGATGACTGGTGCCGTATCCGGGTACGGGGTCGGCGGTGGTGTCCGGATAACCGGCTTGTCAACGGAGAGCGGATCCGTCCCGTGTGTGTTGACCTCAGCACCGTCCGACAGGCCGTCACCGTCGGTGTCGGCGAGCTCGGGATCGGTACCTAAGGCAGCTTCCTCCGAGTCCAGCAGACCATCGCCGTCCGTGTCGATATCGACGCCGTCACACTCCTGGTCAACGGCATCATCAAACACCTCGGTCACGCCGGGGTCGGAGCCCTCGTTGGCGTTGTCGCAGTCCAACTCCGTGACCGAGCCGTCATCTTCGCTGGCACGAGGCACCGGCGACGGCGAGTCGTTTGCGGCGAGAACATGGTCCGGAGCTGCGAGTGCAGCCGACGGGGCCGCAATCTGCCCCATGATCGACAGCGTCGCGCCGGCAGCCAAAATCAGCATCGTCCTGACAGCGCGACAGGATGCCGGTGCCAGAGAGTCGCGTAGCAACGAGACGGTGGTCATCAATGAGCTCCATCGTGATGCGACAATTTTTATCCTAGCGATGTGACACGTCACCAAACGGACTAAAGGACGAACAGCGCAAGTCCGTTGGTCGCCTGCGGGTGAGACACAACAGAACCGATATAAGTGCTCCGCTCGAGCAGGACTTCAACTTCCAACTTGCACCGCTGCGGACCCGAAGTCAGCCTCGACATGTGGGCCCGCGCTGCCTCCTCAAACACGCGGCTGCGCGTGTCGGATGGTGATCACGTCTTGCGATGTCAACGTAGTCGGCACGTCGGACTCCGCGCCCGAAGATAAAAGCAGTGGCTGCCAGCACCGGCCACTCACTGTTCGCAGTGCCCACCGTCACGAGCCTGCGTGGCCACGGGTTCCAGTTGCACGCTGATGCGCATCAGGACAGGCGCCAGTCAGCCTGACTGGCGCGTACGAGCCGCGGACGCTTGGGTCACTCGTCTCGCGGGAGCATGTCCGCGGAGCTGATGCGCCCATCGCGGTTACGGTCGAGACGGACGAACACGCCACGGATGCGCTTCGAGATGCGTCGGAGCAGGGACATCACGGCAGGCCCTTCGGTTCACGCCCGCCGTCCGGCGGGCCCTAACATCTTAGAGCGCCAGACTCCTAGCCGGTGGCGCTCATGGCCACGCGAACGAGGACACAAGCGGCCACTGTCGTGCGGCGTGCATCCAACGGTCTGCGAAGCTGCGCGCCTTACAAAGTGCCACAGCACGTGCGAGAAGGACCTCCCGGGACATCGTCGCCCATCGAAGCCAGCACGGCAGGCGACTCCTCCGCGCCGCACACCTCGAGCACCCACGCTGGTGCCTTTGCGGTCACGTTTGCTTCGTTCATACACCGGCATCTGCGGACGGTTGGTTATCAGCTGAGAGCATTAGAAGCTCCACGATCACCGTTGGATGGTCCGACAACCGGATGCCATCCGAGTCGCGCAAACCCATGACGCGCATCACCGAACCGCCCCAGATGAGCCGCGACGTCACGGCGATGTGGTCGACCAGGTTGCCGTCGTGCAGGCCTGCCTCGACGACGGTGACGTCCGTGACGACCTGCAGGTCGTTGCGGCGGAGTTCGTCGGTGGAGACTGTGGGACGTGATGGGTGCCGTACCAGCCTGACGCATCGCGATCCTGGTTGAAATCGCCTGCCACGATCATGGGTGTGCCTGGATACGCCTCGCGCAACGGCGCCCAATCGGCGCCCTGGCGCGCCACCTCCGCCACCTTGCGCGCGGGCTGATGCGCAGGGATTTGGGGTGGACCAGTAGCATCTAAGTCCATCTCACGACATCGTCAAGCTCGGCCGTGAGGCGAGACGCAGCGAGGTACGCGGTCGTCACGGGAATCTGACGGCGGCCAGGAGCACGTGAAGTAGCAACCCGCCTCCGGAGGTGCCGTGGAGTTTGCCCGCATACTGCTGGTTGAGGACGACGATTCCGTTGCCGCCCCACTCGAGCGTGCGCTCACGCGCGAGTGCTACGAGCTTCGTCGCGTGACGACGGGTGCAGACGCGCTCTTGGCGCATGCCGAGGGTGGCATCGACCTCATCCTGTTGGACCTCGGTCTGCCCGACATCGACGGCCTCGAGGTCTGTCGCCGCATCCGCGAGGTCGACGAGAACGTCGTGGTGCTGATCCTGACGGCGCGGGGCGACGAGCTGGATCGCGTCGTCGGTCTGGACGTGGGGGCAGACGACTACCTCGCCAAGCCGTTCGGTCTCGCCGAGCTGTTGGCGCGGATCCGTGCGGCGCTGCGCCGGGCAAAGCGCAGCACGCCTGCCGTCGCCGATCGGGCGAATGGCGCGGTCGAGATCGGCGGTCACGAAGGTTTGGTGTTGCGTCTCGCGGCGCGACGCGTCTTCGTGGGCGACCAGGAGCTGTCGCTGAGCACCAAGGAGTTCGACCTGCTGGCCACGCTGCACGCCGAGGCTGGGACCGTGCGCACGCGCGAGTCGTTGATGGACGACGTGTGGGACGAGAACTGGTTCGGTTCGACCAAGACCCTCGACGTAACGCTCGGCCGGTTACGACAGAAGCTCGAGAACACCAGCGCACCCGTGCGCATCGTGAGCGTGCGGGGCGTCGGATTCCGGCTTGAGCTGGGAGAACCGGGTGCGTAGGCGCCTGCTCGCAGCGTTCGTCGGCATGACGATCCTGACGATCCTGCTGTTCGGCGTGCCACGTGTGTTCATCACCGCCGAGCTCGCTCGCGAGGCCGAGACACAGGACCTCGATCGTGTTGCTGCTGCCATCGCCGGGCTCGTCAGCGAGGAGCTGCTCCAAGGAGTACAGCCCAGCGTCCAAGCAATCGCTGCCGTTTTGGGCAGCGGTGAGGTGGCACGCCTGACCGGCGGGGGAATCGACACGCCGTTGGTGGTCGGGGCGGCGACCCTCGAGGTCCACGAGTTCATGGGCCGCGCGTCAGGGTTGCAAGGGCTGGTCGTCGAGATTGCGCGCTCCGATGACGCCGTCGACGCACGGGTCCGGGGGGCCGTCCTCAGCCTCGCCATGATCGGGGCCGGCGTCACGGTCATCTCGGTGGCGTTGGCCTTCCGGCTGTCTACGATGCTGTCACGACCGTTCGTCGATCTCGCCGATGACGCAGCCCGTCTGGGTGACGACCACTTCGAGGTCGGCGCCGGCACCAGCCAGATCCGTGAGGCGGTCGCGGTCCGAACCGCGCTGCGCGAGAGCGGACGACGACTCTCTGGCACGATCCGTCGCGAGCGCGAGTTCGCCGCGAACGCGTCGCATCAGCTGCGTACACCGCTGGCGGGGCTGCGCCTGCGCCTGGAGGACCTCAGCATGTGGCCCCAGGTCGACGAGACGATGCGCGAGGAGCTGACGGCATCCATCAGCGACGTGGACCGGCTCGCAGCGACGATCACCGGACTGCTCGAGCTGAGTCGACGCGGTTTCTACGGGCCCGCCGAGACAGTCGACGTAGGCGTGCTCGTGGTCTCGGCGGCCGAGCGCTGGTTCAACGCTGCAAGCACCGCTGGGCGGCAGCTCCGCATCGGAATCCTCGACACGGCACAGGTCGAGGTGCCGGTCGGTGCGGTCGATCAGGTGCTGGACGTGCTCACGCACAACGCCCTGACGCACGGCGTCGGAACCGTGACCCTCGAGGCGCTGACCGAGGACGGACACACCCGGCTGCGTGTGCGTGACGAGGGCACAGGAGTCTCGACTGACGAGCAGCGACTGTTGTTCAAGCAACGGACGCGCAGCCCCGCGAGCGGCGGCATCAGCGGCGAGGGGATCGGGCTCGCGCTGGCCCGCGATGTGGCGATCAGCGCTGGGGGGCGTATCACGGTCGGCATCGACGCGCCGACTCGGTTCGACCTGATCCTGCCTGTCACCGTGAGCTGACCCGCCCGAGGTCAGTGCTGACGGGGTAGCACGATCTCGAGGACCGGAACCGATGCGAGCGGCGCGACCAGCCGACCGCCAAGTCGTCGCTGTACGTCGGTGGCCACTGACTGGCCTGTGAAGGGACCCTCGTGATCGGCACGCTCCATCAGAGCCGCGACATCGGCGGTCGACAGTGAAGGGCCGCTGGCCGAGACTCGGACGCGCACCCAACGCGACGCCTCCTCCACCTCAAGCACGATCAGACCGACGGCTTGGTCGAACATGACCTGCACGAGCGCGTCCACGGCGCGACCCAGCGCCGCGGCGTCCGTCTTCACCCGCACGCTGTCAGACGCGACCGTTATCGTGCGCCGGACCGACGCTGCGGCGCCAGCCCCCCGCGTTGCAGCTTCGCGCAACACGTCTGCAAGATCGACGATCTGCTCATGCCCGAACTGGAACGACCCGACAGGCACAACGAGGCTCGACAGTCGGTTGGCGAGGTCCCGAGCGATGAGGGCTGCCGCCGCGATGTCCACATGCACGCTCGGGTCTACCTCTGGACGTCCGGCGATCTCTGACAACGACAGATCGAGCGCGGTGATCGGCGAGGCAAGGCGGTGGACCGTGTCCGCCTGCATGCCACGGAACCGAGCAGCAACGATGCGCAGCGCGATCTCGCCGCTCACCGAGGCCGCAAGGTCGTTCAGAGCCTCGATGTCCTGCGTGGTCCAGACCCGAGGTTCGGAGTCGATCGCGCACAGTGCCCCGAGCGGCACGCCCTCAGGCGACCGCAGCGGAACCCCGAGGTAGGCGATCACGCCGAGCTCACGCACTGCACCCGCAGCCCCGAACCGGGTGTCGGTGCGCGCGTCCACGATTCCGACCGGCGCGTCGTCAAGAACGACGTGCTGGCAAAGCGAGTCATGCAGCGGCGTCTGCCGTGCCAGTGCCCACGGGGGGGCCAACCCGCCGGTGGCGACGAACCACTGACGCCGCGGCGTGACCAAGGTCACGAGCGCGACCGGCACATCCAACAACCGGCGGGTGAGCCGCACGTGTCGCTCGAACGCCGGGTCGACGGGCGCGTCGAGCAGCCCGGTCTCATGGAGTGCACCGACCCGGTCCTCCCCACCAAGCCGGATGTCACCGGCCGGGTCGGGCGGCACACGAGTCATCATCAGAAGTCCTGATCCGCGATACCGCTCTCGGTCACAGGTGCAGCGGAGCACGGGTTACCGCTCAGGTCGAGCGCTTCGACCGCCGGCGTCCAGACCATCGTGGTGTTCCCGGAGGCCGCCGTGAGGAGGCCGCCGCCGGGGGGCAGAGCACCGATCGTGATCGTGACGCTGCTCTGCCCCTCGGTCACCGTGTGGACCATTGTCGCGTCGAAGACGGCGGTCTTCCCGTTCTTGATGTAATCACCGTTGAGGTTGACCGACCCGACGCGGACCGGCGTGGTCAGGCCCGTCGTGGTGAACACGTCGATGGTGTCGTCGGTCGCGGTGCCACCGAGCAGACCACCGTCACGCAGCCGGACCGCCACCGTCTGTGACTGGCCGTTCCACCCGCTCGTGATTGAGCTCGGACGCAGCTCCTCGCTGTAGGTCAGCACCACCTGGTCGCCGTCGCTGAACTCCCCGAGGGTCCCTCCACTGACAGTCTGCACATCGACGCCACGTGGCACGGTGTTGTCCACGCGTCGCGAACCGACGATGGCCGAGGTCGTGGTTTTGTTGTCCGGCTCGAGGAGCAGCGCCTGCAGGTCGTACAGCCCATCAGCCTCGGTCGTGGTGTTCCACGTGCAGGTGTAGGGCGCCGTCGAGGTGACGCAGAGAGTCGCCCACGTCGAGGTCCCGGTGACCCGCCGCTGGATGGTCACCGACGTGACACCAGCAGGCGAGCTGGCGTCGGCGACGATCGCCACGGTCCCTCGCAGGAACGCGCCGGGGTCCTGGACCGAGACCGACGCAGCGCTGTTGTCGAGGCTGCGACGCAGCACGACCGACGTGGCGGTGTTACCAGCCACGTCAGTGGCGACGGCGCGAAGGTCGTAGGTGCCGTTGGGGACCGACGTGGTGTTCCACGGGCAGGTGTAGGGCGAGGAGGTGCTCACCGAGCTGCAGGCCGTGGTCCAGCTCGTCCCGACGAGGTACTGCACGACGACCGTCGCGACACCCGACAGCGCATCACTGGCTGGGGCGCTGAGCACGATCGTGCCGCTGATCGGCTGGCCCGGGTCGGTGAGGCTGACCGTCGGCGGGGTGTTGTCCACCACACGGGCCGTGACGGTCGCGGACGTGGCGCTGTTGCCCTCCTCGTCCACAGCGATCGCGCGCAGGTCATAGGGACCGTCCACGAGCGCTGTGGTCTCCAGCTGGCACGCCAACGGCTCAACCGTGCGCACACACACGGTGGTCCAGCTCGACGAGCCGTTCGGCGCGACCTGGATCGTCACCGAGCGCACGGACGTCTCGACGTCCGAAGCAGTGGCGCTGACGGTGACGGTCCCGCGAAGCGGCGATCCCGGGTTCTGCATGCTCACCGATGGCGGCATCCAGTCGCGCGAGGCCTGGATTGATCCGAGCGAACGCGACGTCGCTGTGAACGAGGCGCCTGACACCGGAACCGCCCCGAACATCACAGAGACCGCCAACAGCAGCGTCAGCGAGAGCAGGATCGGGGAACGTCGCAGCATGGTGGGGACTCAGCGCTTTTTGGAGGAGGTGCGGCGACGCAGTCGTGCAGACGCCTTGTGTGGGCCGGACGTGAACCTGTCAAGGTTGACGAACGGCGTGGGCGCAGCGGGCGCGTCGACGGCTGCAACGGGAGCGTCGAAGGATGCGTCGCTGGACATCGTCGATCCGGCGTGCGTGGGAGCCGGGCGCACCGCGTCCGGCAGCACGATGAGGACGTCGTCGTCCTCGCGCCAGACCCGTACGAGATCGAGCAGGGCGAGCAGCGCGATCGCCGCAGCCGGCACGCCGATCACGATCGTGCGGAGCGTCGGGTCGGCCAGCAGCAACACAGGCCGGCCGGCCATCGGCACTGCGGCTTGCATGACGAGCTGGGTCGGGTCGTCGAGTCGGAAGCTCCAGAAATCGATCGACTGGTTCGCGTCACCCTTGGTGCGGTAGGTGGTCGCGCCGTCCTCCGCCGTCCCGATCTCTGCGATGCGGTGGGTCACGGCGTGGTCGATGCCAGAGTCGGGCGGCGGCAGGTAGGTGATCACGTCACCGACCTGGAGCCCGTCCGTGGGCTCCAGACGTGCGATGACCAGCGATCCAGCGTCGGCCGTGCCGGTCATCGAGCCGGTGTTGATCGCGACCATGCGAAACCCGAACCGCTGACCGCCGATGACCGCGACCGTGACCAGCAGCATGAACATCCCGAGCATGGTCGGGGCGGCCTGCAACACGGTGCTGAGCCGGCTACGACGAGCGGGGTGTAGACGCATGGCGAGAGCTCCGGGTCAGATGGTCGGTGTGGGGCTGGCCAAGGTGGCCAGCCCCACGGGTGCGGGCGGGGCTATCGCGGGTCAGGCCTGACCGTTGATGATCTCACCGACCGTCTGCACGGAGTTCCAGTCGTACGTGGCGTCGGCGCTCTTCAGCTGCTCGCTGTTTGTCGCAGACGGGTTCAGCGTCACGCGGAAGGTGTAGGTGCGTGACTCGCCGGCGGTCCACGTTCCAAGCGCGCTGCTTCCGAACGTCGCGAAGATGCCGTTGAACACCACCGTCGGCTCGCCTCCGGCGACCTGCTCGGTGACCTGCATTGTCAGGTTGGACTGGTCGGCGAAGCCGTTGGTCGCCGTCTCAGTGACGCTGACCACGGCGGGCAGGGTGCCAGAGTTCGTGATTGTGACCGCGCCGACGACCGTGTCACCAGGCTTGATGTTGCCGGCCTGGAAGATGTGGGAACTGCCTTCGGCGGCACGGCTGTTCACCATCAGGAGAGAACCGGACGCGACGGAGGTCAGCGGGTTAGACGTGCTGGCGGTGAAGTTCGCGCCGGAGACGCCGGCGATGGACACCGCCGTGAGCAGCGTGGCCAGCGGGAGCAGCATGCGACGATGCAGGCCCGTGCGAACGGTGGCGGTGGAGATGGAGGTGGCGACGGACATCGTGAGTTCCTTTGGGGTTCTTGTGGTGGGCGTGAAGTGCACGTCAGGACGATACGAATCCCTCCTCCACCATCCGCCCACGCAGCATCCACGCCCGGTCCACGACTTGGTAACAGTCACAAACCACGGCTTCACCCCTACCCCACGCCCGGTGTGAGATGCCAGACGCGTGAACCGCGGTGGGTACCTCGCAGCGCTGTGCCCACGGAAGCCAAGGCAGACCAACGCCTCCCATGAAGTCACCGCGGTTCACGCACCCGCGACGGCGTGCACGGCCACCGCGACGAGACTGCGCTCGTGGGACTCGAGGGTCCGACTCACGGCGGAGCCGGGCTGGACAACCGATCCGAGATCAGGGAATGCGGCTCGGCTTCGGTTCCTGAGTGCGCCATCTCGGAACGCGCGGCGGAAGGCCCCATCGATGACGGTAGCCCCGAGCCCCGAGTAGAACCGTCTCGCCGGCGAGCTCGAAGTTCACGTGTATCGCGCCGCCGGTGCGGCTTACGTGGCGGCGCATATCGGCGGTTCTGAGCCCCTCTGTGTCAGCATTCGAAGCTGATCGCTGCTCCGTGTACGTCGTCTTGCGCATCCCGCACCCAGACTTGATCGATGGCCTCGGAGCCGTCCTCGCACGTGACGAGGGTGAACCAGATCGGGGTGGGTTGATCCCCGGTCTCCCCATCTTCAACGACTTCCACCTCGGTCGCTTCCAGCGGCGTGAGGTCCGTGATCTGCTCCGGGCTCAGTCCGGCGAGGTCTTTAGCGAGACGGCGAGCATCACCAGGGGGTGGCGCTTCCTGACCGGTCTGTGGGGTAGCGGACGCAGTGGCGGTTGGCGAAGACGGTCCCTGGCATGCGGAGAGGAGCAGCGTGGCACCCGCCAGCACGGCTGTGGCAATCATCCTCTTGAGCATTCGTGGTCTCCCATCCGGCGGGCTCTACAGATGTGACGTCGCCTCCCATCGGTGAGCTCCGTGGTGGCGTGGGCATCTTGCCAGCGGGTGGCGCCGAGTTCTGACCGACGGCGCTACCAGCGAGTAGCGCCCGATCGCAGCGGCCACCGAGGGCGTCGAGTAGCGGCGGTCTCCGTCAGGTGGGTTCGCATCCGAGCGCGATGGCAAGGGCACGGCAGACGTCGTCGAGGACGTCGTCGCTGACTGAACCGAGCTGCTTGGTCAGGCGGCGCTGCCCGATGGTGTGCAGACCATCGCAGTTGATCAGTGACGACGCATCCACGCCGAGGTCGGTGTCCACGGGAACCTCGACGGCGAGGCCGCGTTCCTGGGTGGTGACCTCCACGACGGTCACGTTGGCTCGAACGTCGATGACCTCATCGCGCGTGAGGACGAGCACTGGGCGTGGCTTGCCGCCTACCTCCGCCAGCCACAGGTCGCCGCGCCTCATGCCTCACCCCATGCCTCGGCTTCCTCCCAACCGGCGTCCTCGGTTTCCGGGTTGGTGCGGTAAGCCTCGCGATCACGTTCGGCGCGACGACGACGGACGGCGTCGCGGAGCCCTTCGCGAGCTGCCTCGGACACGTTGATTCCGAGCTCGCGGGCTTCCGCCGCAAGCTCGTCGTCGAGGATCACTGATGTGCGCATACGGCCAGTGTAGCGGGAGACGGCATATCCTAAAGATGTAACTCGTGATCCGTCGACACTGGAGATCAGCGGTCGGACTACGGGAAACGTCCGACCCCACCAAGCTGTGCGCGTGGCTCAGATCGGCGGTTCTGAGCTGCCTGGGCACGGAGGAAGGCGGGTCTCCTGGCCTGCGTC
>JBLFZR010000042.1:0-11002 GCA_047610595.1 Nitriliruptoraceae bacterium
CGGGGTCGTGCCAGTACCCCCCAAACACGTTCGCACCCCGCACCCAGACCTCGCCGGGGTCGCCCACCTCGACGTCTCGGCCATCATCGACCAGCCGCAGCTCGATACCCGGCAACGGGACGCCCACTGAGCCCATCCTGACATCGTCGTGCAGCGAGCTGGACGTCACCGACGGCGCCGCCTCGGTCAGGCCGTACCCCTCGCGGATGGCCAGCCCGGTCGCGCGGAGGAACGCTTCGGCGGCAGCGCGAGGCAGCGGGGCAGCGCCAGACGCGCACAGCCGGACGCTGCCAAGCTTGCCGGTCGGGGGGGTCTGCGACCACGCGACGTACATCGCAGGGGCACCGAGCACGACCGTGACCTGCTGCTCTTGAATCAGGTCTGCGGTTGTGACCGCGTCGAACCGCTCCTGCAGCACCATCGTGCAACCCACCGCCACCGAGGGTCCGAGCCCGACGTTCAGCCCGTACACATGAAACAGTGGAAGCACCACCAGCACGACATCGTCCTGCTCTAAACGGTGACGGCCCGCCAGCGACTGGTCTTGGTTCACCACCAGGTTGTTATTGGACAGCATCGCGCCACGCGGCCGCCCGGTCGTGCCGGAGGTGTAGACCAGCGCCGCGAGATCGTCCCGCGTACGCGGGTGGGCCACCGGCTCGCCGGCCGTCTCCAAAAGATCGCGCCACTGGGCGTCCGCCGCGCCGCTCACGCCGCCGGCGACCACAATCGTGCGCAGCTCTGGCAGCACGTCGCGCATCGAGCGCAGCCCGTCGGCGACTGCTGGCGTCACGATCGCCGCGACCGACCCGGAGTCGTGCAGAATGTGACGTAGCTCGTCCGGTGCCAGCACATGGGCGGCCGGCACCGCAACGGCACCGAGGCGCAGCACCGCGTGCCAAGCCTCGACGAAAGCCGGCGAGTTACCGAGTGCGATCGCGACACGGTCGCCGGGCTGAACATCGAGCGCGGCAAGGGCGGCGGTGCCTGCGTCCACGCGCGCATCGAGCTCGGCGTACGTCACCGACCGGTCCTGCCACCGCAGCGCGATGGCGCCGGGGCGGCGCGCGGCGGTGGCCCGTAGGCGTGTAGCCGGGGCATCGAGCGTCGTCTCGCTGCGACGTGTCACGGGTGACTCCTGCGCCGGCGGGTGCGCACGGTGCGGCTGGGCGCGGCCTGCGGAGCGTACGCCGCGGGCCAACGGGCCGCGGCGTACGCTCCGCGTCATGGTCACCCCCCGCATGCTCGCTTCGACAGGCCCGTTGTTCGCGCGCGAGGTCGCGTGGGCCCTTGAGGTCATCGCCGACGCTGGCTACGACGGCGCCGAGCTGATGGTGACCCAGGACCCGCAGACGCAACGTGCAGAGATCGTCGCGGCCGCATCCGAGCAGGTCGGGCTTCCCGTCGACGTGGTCCACGGCCCGTTCCTGCTGGTGACGCGGCGCGTGTTCGGGACCGACCTCGTCAAGAAGGCGCGCCGGTCGCTCGAGCTTGCCGGGGCGCTTGGGTCAGGCTTGATGATCGTGCACCCGCCGTTCCGGTGGCAGCAGGATTTCCACCGGTGGCTGCTGGGACCGGGCGACGAGGAAGCCGCAGCACTCGGAACCCGTGTTGGCGTCGAGAATCTGTACCCCGTTAACGTCATGGGACGGCCGGTTCGATTCCACCGCTACACAACACCAGAGCACCTGACGCCGTTCAAAGACGTGGTGCTCGACACCTCGCACTTCGGGGTGTCAGATGTTGACATCGTCGAGGCATGGCGCACGTTGGCACCGGTGACATCGCACCTGCACGTCTCGGACTATCGGGGCGCCGGCCGCGACAGCCATGCGCCGCTCGGACACGGCCTGCTGCCGCTCGCCGGGTTCCTCGGCGAGGTGGCTGCGGCGGGGTTCACGGGCGCGATCACGCTTGAGCTCGACTGCCGCCGATATCTCGACGATCGCGCAGCCTTGGTCGGCTACCTGCGCCAAGAGCGCGCGAAGTGCCTCGCGCTGCTGGCGGGCGAGCCAGCCGAGGAGGTCCTAGGACGGCCGGACGTGGTGTCGGAGGCCCCCTCGATGGATGGCGACGCAAATCAGCCGACGGTCGGGCCGGCCCGCTAGGACGCGGCGCCGGCCCGCTAGGACGCGGCGCCGGCCCGCTAGGACGCGGCGGGAGGTGCAGCACGCGTGATTTCGTGACGCTCAGTGCGCTGCTGCGCGCGCGGAGCGTGATCAAGCCATCGACGCGACCACGCGGCCGCAGTACGGTTGTTGATCGCACTAGCTCACACGTGGGCGCGATCAGCGCCTCCGACCGCACGGGCGAAGTTCGCGCTTCGTACGCTAATTACGGTCTGTGCAACGCTGACTACGGTCGGCGCCCACCACAACGATCACGACCTTGGAGGCCCACGATGCGAAACGGCACCTCTATCGGTCTCGTCGTGCTCCTGCTTATCGTGCTCGCCGCCTCCATCACGCAGCTCTCTCAGGTGGCCGGATGAGAGGGACGGAAACCGTCGATCCGGGCCTCGTCTCGCTCGTAGATAAGGCAAAGGCCGGCGACGGTGCTGCGTTCGCCGAGCTGTACGACCGATATGTCGACCAGACGTTTGGGTACATCTACCGCCGCGTCGGACATCGCCAGACCGCCGAGGACCTGACGTCCGACGTGTTTTTGCGTGCTCTGCGACGTCTGTCCAGCTTTGAGTGGCAGGGCGTAGACCTCGGCGCCTGGATCATGACAATCGCTCGCAACCGGGTGCATGACCACTTCAAATCGGCACGCTTCCGTATGGAGCGCGCCGTCGACCAACCGCCCGAGGACGCGGACCAATCAGTGAGCGACAATCCGGAGCGCGTCGCCATCGGACGCGATATGGCCCGCGCGCTCGGCGCCGCGCTCGAGAACCTCAAGGACGAGCACCGCGAGGTCATCGAGCTGCGGTTCGTACATGACCGATCCGTTTCGGACACGGCGCAGATCATGGGCCGCTCGGTCGGCGCGACCAAAGCCCTGCAGTACCGCGCGCTCCGAGCGCTGGCGGCGCAGGTCAAGGACACCCCAGGGCTGGCCGAGATCGCCACGCTGGGCCTGTCCGGGATGATCACGATGCTCCGGATGGCCGCGATGTGACAAGCCAGCGCCGCCCGCCATTCGCACGCCATGCGCACGCGCAGGCCGTAAAGACGCACAGCCCCGTGACCTTGTGTTCTCTCGGTCGTTGTCACACATGCGCACCGTCTTCGCGATCGTGCACCGTGCTCACGGTCGCACCACCACTGCGACAACGACGTTGCCACACCCCGCAAGGAGGCCAGCTGTGAACGAAACCGACGCCATCGAGCAGCTCGCCACCTTGCTGGATCGATCTGCAGACACCGGCACGGCCCCCGACTCGCTGCTGTCACTGCTGTCACTCGCCGACAGCATGCGCTCCGAGGCTCAGATCATGGCTCCGAGCTCGGACTTCCGCTCCGCGCTGCGGGCAGAGCTAGTCGCATCTGGCACGGTGCAGACCACGCTGCTCGCACGTCTCCTTGCCGGATGGACTGTACGAACGAACGCCATCCGCAGCTCCGCCCGCGTCGCGGTTGCTGCCCTCACAGCGTCGTCGATGCTTGGCACCGCAGGCGTGGCGATGGCCTCGCAAGAGTCGATTCCCGGTGATGCGCTGTACGCGATGAAGGGCTGGACCGAGCAGGTTCGGCTGATGCTCGCCACCGACGAGCTTGCCGGGGCGCGCCTGCACCTCGCCTTCGCGGCCGAGCGGCTGGAAGAGATCGAGCTCGGTGCCGCCACGCTGTCATCCGACCAGATCGTCGACCTGCTACGCCGGATGGACACTGCATCCCAAGCTGGCGCCGACGCGATGCTCGACGGTGCTGCCTCCGGCGCGACCACACTCGACGAGCTGCGCAGCTTCACCGTCCGTCAGCGGTCCGGTCTGGCAGGCCTGCTGGCCCACCTGCCGCTGCTCGCACAAAACAGCGCCGTAGAGTCCCTCGAGCTGCTTCTTCGCATCGGCGCCAACGCAACCAGCTCGGTCGCACTGTCCGTTCTCGATGACTGCGACTGCTCCGAGGCAGATGCGGAGAGCGTCATCACCAGCATGCGTTCGAGGAGCCCAGTCTTTGGCTTCAGCGAGCCCAAGGCGCAGCTCGACTGCGACTGCATCAACCCTCCAGCAGGCAGCTTCGCCCGCGCGCCTCGACGGAGCGGCTCCGACGAGTCCGAGCCCCGCGCCGATCAGACAAACCAGAACGATGACACCGAGCCCCGAGAGCAGCCGTTCCAGCCCGGCAACGGTCTGTCGAACGCCGACCCGCGCACCGACAGCGATGACGGCCAAGGCTCGATCAGCACAGGCCTCAACGCACTGCCCCTCGACAGCCTTGGCGAGATAACTGGTGTGCAGCCGGACACCAGCGCCGTGAACCGCGCCGCTGAGGCAACCGACGACGGCCTCAGCGACGGTTAACGCTCCAAGCAGGGCAGCTCCACGCCCCTGCTTGCTGGTCAGAAGAAGACAGACCGGCGTCCCATCAGCATCGAGTACAGCTGCTGTTGGATCTGGTCACGGACCTGCTCTGCGAGGTCGAAAACAACCATCGGGTCGTCCGCCGCTTCCGGCCCGTACATCGAGATGTCGATCGGTTCGCCGTAGTGGATCGCCCACTTCGACGGAAGCGGCAGCAGCCCCACGGGCCCCAGAAGCGGCAGACTCAGCATCTGGGCAACAATCGGGAAGTACGGCAACCCGAGCACGCGCGCGACCGCCTTGGCATCCCACAGCAACGGGTAGATCTCTTCGCTGCCCACAATCGCGGTTGGGATGATCGGGACCTGGGCCCGCAGCGCGGTCGCAACGAAGCCACCGCGCCCAAAACGCTGCAAGCGGTAGCGGTCGCGGTACGGCTTTCCGATGCCCTTGTAGCCCTCGGGCCACACCGCGACGAGCTCGCCCCGACCCAGCAGATGCTGGGCGTCGCCAGCCGATGCGAGCGTCGCGCCGCCCTTGCGCGCGAGCTGTCCGACGGCCGGCAGCTTAAACACGAGGTCCGCACCGAGCGCCCTCGGATGGCGGCCCACCTCGTCGAACACGTCCAGCGCGACCATCAAGCCGTCTGCCGGCAGCGTGCCGGCATGGTTAGAGACGATGAGGCCGCCTCCATCGGGCAGGTGCTCGGCCCCGGACGAGCTGACGCGCCAGTACACGCGGTGGAGCGGCCGAATCAACGGCAGCAGCACGTTGCGAGTCAGGTCGATGTCGAACCCAAAGTCGTCGACCTCGTAGTCCCCCGTCACGCGACGACGCATGAACGACGCGATGTCCTTGATCTGATCGAGCCACTGCTCGCCGAGCACATCGCGTAGCCCCTCAAGGATGTCGACACCACCGGACGGACGGGTGATCGGATCCATCGGATCAGCCATCGGCGCGGGCTTCGGCAGCAGCTCGATGGCATGCACGCGGCACAGGCCGTCCTGCACCGCGTAGTTGCGGCATGGCCGGCCGTCGACCTGCATCTGGCAACGGTCGCGCTGCGTGCGGGCGGCACGCTCGGACGCCATATCGATGACCTCGGCGTCGTCATCGGACGGCTGACTGTTCATCGCTGGCCCCCACGACGCGCGGCGACGAAGCGCTCCTGTCCCCGGCGTGCGACGAAGTCGTACAGCTCCTTCTCCCAACGACCGATCTCGTCGCGGTCGAGCAGACCCTTGATGCTTCGACGCGACACGAAGTCCTCGAACGCAGCGCGGACATCGTAGGTCGGGTGGTAGCCAAGCTTCTCGACCATCGCTGTCGTGTCCGAGACACGCCCAAACTGTAAGAATCGAAGCTGCTCCGGCGTAAAGTCCACCCGGCGGCTGCTGCGAAGCAGACTGCCCACGACGCCCGCCAACGGCCCGGGAACCGGCACCGGCACCCGGCCAGCCAGCCGGATGCACTGCGACAGGTACAGAACACCAGGCGCGGCCACGTTGTACGTGCCGGGCGGCGCACCCAGCGCCGCCAGCTCGGTCACAGCGACGGCGTCGCGTTCGTGGATGAACTGCAGCCGCGGGTCGTAACCCATGATGCTCGGGACGACCGGCAGCGCGAAGAAGCTAGCGAACAGCGAGTCCACCTCCGCGCCGAGGAAGTTGGCGAACCGCAGCACCGTGACGTCGACGTCGGTCCGACGCTCCGCGAGGTTCTGCGCGTAACGCTCGACCTCGACAGCATCTCGGCTCCAACCATCGGCAGGAAGGGCCGTCGGGACGTCGTGCTCCTGCAGCAAACCGGGACCGTCGTGGCGGGATCCGTACACCGCGGCCGACGACTTCAGCACGACCCGGCGCACGTGCGGCGAGCGCTGGGCTGCCGCGAACAGCTGCATCGCGCCTAGGACGTTCAGCTCCTTCATCCGGGAGCGCCCACCCGATGATGCCGGACCGGTGTGCGTCCCAACATGAATGATCGTGTCGACCTGGCTCGCCTCGATCACGCGGGCCACCAGCGGGTTACGTAGGTCCGCCCGCACGAACTCGGTCCGAGCCAGCACTCGTGTCGGCTCGACAGTGTCGACCCCGATGACCTCCTCGATGTCGTCGCGTGCTTCGAGGCTCGCGGCGAGCATCCCAGCAATCTTCGACGAGATCCCCGTGATCAGCACGCGCCGCGCTGATGGCGCGCTCTCCGTGTCAGTCACGTGGTCTCCTGCTCGGTCATGGCATCGGTTGAGGTGAGGGCATGGCCATCGGCATCGGTGCGGGCGTCGGCTGAGGTGCGGGCGCCACCCAGATAGCGGACGAGGTCCGGTCGGGCGATCCGGTACGTCGCGCCCATCGCGTAGGCGCGCAAGGATCCGGTCCGAATCAGTCGGTGCACCGTTGAGGTCGAGACCCGGAGATCCGTCGCCACCTCACCGACCGTCAACAGGTCGGCCGTGCCGAGGCGGGGGAGTGGGTCCACGCGGCGCAGGATAGGCCAGGCTGCTGCATCGGTGCACGCCGTGTCGAACGCGGGACTCTGCGTCACCGCACCCCATGCCGTGGCAGCACCAACCGACGGAGGGCCTCGACCGCATCCGTGGCCGCCTGCATCGTGCGTGCGTGCACCGCGTCCTCCACCTCGAGAGGCGCGTCCCAGAAGCTGGTCGGCGCCGGACCACGACCGATGAACGAAGCCCGGTCGCGCCAAGCAAGCGGGATCACGTCTGGCAGCTCGTGCCCCGCCATCACCGCGAACGCCGCCGTCCACGAGCGCGGCACGACCTCGACGGGGCGATAGCCACCACCGCCGGTCGCGATCCACCGCCCCTCGCACAGCTCGTGGGCCAACGCGTGCAGTCGATCTGCGATCATCGCGTGATCATCGACGCGCAACGAGAGGTGCGCGAGCGGATCATCCACGTGTGTGTCGCAGCCGAGCTGTGTGACCAGCACGTCCGGTGCGAACGCACGCAGCAGCGGCTCGGCGACCGCGTCGAACGCGTCGAGCCAGACGTCACCGGCCGTGCCCGGCAGCAGCGGCAGGTTCGCGGCCGAGCCGAGAGCGTCGGGCCCGCCCACATCATCGCTGTGTCCGGTGCCAGGGAACAGGAACCGTCCGCTCTCGTGAATCGAGAACGTCAGCACACGCGGATCGTCCGCGAACATCACCTCGACACCGTCGCCGTGGTGCACATCGGTGTCCACGTAGGCAACACGCTCGACCCCCTGCGCAAGCATCCACGCGATGGCGACACCAGGGTCGTTGTACACACAGAACCCCGATGCGCGGTCTGGCATGGCGTGGTGCAGGCCACCCGCTGGGCTAAAGGCATGGATGGCGTCGCCCGACAGCACACGGCGCGCAGCCTCGGTTGTTGCACCGCAGACCGCGGCCGAGAGGTCATGCACCCCGGGGAACGCCGGGGTGTCGCCGACGCCGAGCCCGAACGAGTGGTCCACCGCCGCGCCCACCGCCCCAACCAGTGACAGGCGTTGCACCGCCTCGATGTAGCGAGACCGGTGCACCCGCAGCAGGTCGTCGTCGCCCACACCCATCGGCGCGACCACGTCGACGTGAGAGAGGTCGAGCAGGCCCACCGTCCGCACGAGGTCGACCGTCAGCCCAACCCGGACAGGATCAAGCGGATGGCCACGACCGAAGCCGTAGCCCGACAAGCCTTCGTCCCATACGAGCGCCACACGATCGAGCGATGAACGACCCACGTTGCCTCCCGCAACCAGACCGTAGACGCAGCCTCGCCAGCTGCACCTCGACACACGGCACAGAACATGGTGGTGTCCGGTCACACGAGCTCTCGCGACCGGGTGTTTGCAGCTCGCTCACATCGCCTCCGTTGCGGCCGACGGGAACATCAGTGGAACCGGACACGCAGCTGGATCGCCATCTCTGTGGCCTCCACCGCCGAGCCCGACCACGGACCCGCATATGGCCCTTCTCTCTCCGTCCGAGCAGATCCAGCACCGCCTGCTCTCCTTAGCCGCGACCGGCGTCCTGGTGGCCGCGACGGCAACCGCTGTCACATGGCGGGTCCCAGCCCAACGGGCTGATGCATCGAGCGCGGCGAGGTCCACAGATGAGCTGCTGGTGGAGCTCGGCGAGGCTGCCGGAGACGCGCTCGCGCTCGCAGAGGTATCCAACGAGGCCCTCGGGCGCGCCGGCGCGACGCAGACCGGCGGTCGGACTGTCGGTCCAGCCGGCCCGCTGCCCATCCCCACCCAGAGCGCGACAGACGCTGCACGGCCGCGTGCGGCCACGGGTGGCACCATCTCCCCCGCGCAGACGCCAGACCACGCGCCGAGTGCTGCCGCCGGCCGGGACCCCGCCGCCGGCGGCGTGGCCGTCGTCACCCCGCCCACCGATGACCTGACCAGCCAGCTCACGGCCGCACGCAACGCGATCACGCAGATCGTTCTTGGTGGCGGCCTGCTGGCGCTGGAAGCCGTCTCGCAGCAGCTTGGTGACGCAGCTGAGGACACGCTGTCCGAGCTCTCCCGCGCGACCGCCAGCACCAAACTCGCAACCACAACCGGCACCCTTGCTGACGCAACGACAGGCCTCGCCGGCGCGGTCAGCGAGATGGGAGCGACCCTGACCAGCGCAACCGAGATGCCGCTGCCCGTGGGTGGGGGCGAGGCAGCTGCCGCGCTCAACACACATGTCGCACGCGTACAGCGTCACCTCACGCTCGTCATCACCGCGGTCGAGACACACCGCAGCGCGTTGCGAGATCTGTCCGCCGTCCCGCTTCCAGCACTCCCGGCAAGACCCGACACGTCCGGTGCTGGGACCGACGGAACCGAGCTTGCGGACGCCCTCGCGACCTGGACCTCGCTCACCAACACAGCGTTGGCCACCACGGTGGCCGACACCGTCGGCGACGCCGCCACAACCGGCGGCGCCGCCTCGGGCGCTGCAGCGCAGCTGGCGTGGACCGCAACCGATGCTGCCATGGCAGCCCAGGCGCTGGGCGACGCGCTGGGCGACGCGCCAACCGTCCCGGCAGAGGTGGCAACTCTGGCGGCTCGCATGACCTCACATGTGGCCGCGACCCACGCTGCTGCAGCGACTCTCACGGATTCCCTGACAGACGCGGCCGGATCAGCAGCCACCCTCGGCGGCCTTCCCGGCGCGTTACACGCCCAGATCTGCGCTGCCCTCGACTGCACTTCGAGGCTGCATCAGACGCAACCGGCAGCGGCTGGCCCGCTCGCCGATCCGATCAGGGGGGCCGAGCCCATCACGGGAGACGTACCGCCTGCGCCCAACAGTCCGAACCCATCAGTGGTCGCGCTCGTCGGCATCGCCGATCTGGACCAAGATGGCGATGTAGATAATGACGACCGGATGCTCGCCGGCGACACCGCCGGGCTTGTCATCTCGGTCATCCTGCGCAACTTGGATGTCAACGACGACCGTGAGGTTGACGAAGTCGACGCGGCAGCGACCATCGCCACCACGCCGCTCGACGCCATCGCCGCGACACTCCACGCACAGGCCGAGGCGATGGTTGTCGAGCTCGAGACCGCACTGCGCGCCGTCGGGACGCAGGCCCAGTCCCGGACCGATCCCGTGGTGCAGACCGCCATGGCACTCGTCGCCGCAGCAGACAGCACCGCCGACGGTCAGCACGACCGCAGCGGAATCGCAGCTCTGTACCGCTCGGTGGACGTGACAGATGCCATCAGGGCGTTCCAACGCACGGTCGAACGCAGCCTCGATCGCGATGGCGATGGTGCGCTCACCCTTCGCGACGGCGGATGCATCTTGCCGAGCTACAGCGTCTACGCAAGCGACACACGCCGTGAGCTAGAGACGCTGCGGGCTGGTCCCGAGCTCGATGCATCCCACCTCGCCGCTCTGACGGCTATCCAGCTGGTCCAGTCCTGCGCCATCCAGACCGACGCCGCCCCCGATGCGGGGGCGGGGACCATCCAGGCCCAGCTCACGCGCCTCATCGCGACGGTCACCCCGGCCTGCGCGACCGATCCAACCAGCTGCACAATCGCCTTCCAAAAGGTCGCCGACGCGAGCGCCGTTGCGGCCCGAACACAGCTCGATGAGGCCACCGCACAGCTCGCAGAAACCCTCGACATCAACCGTGACGCACGCATCACCGACATTGACGGAAACGCGTTCGGAGACCGCTCGTTCAAGAGCGCGTGGCGCGACCTAACTATGGCGTTGGACGCCATCGACGGCGCTGTGGACGGCGACAGCTCCGGCACCGCGCAGGCCCTGTACGACAGCCGCCCAACGACCGCTGGCGTCCTCGCGATCGCCGAGGCGATCGGCGATATCGCGACCGAGCTCACCGACCAGTTCGACCTCGACCGTGACGGCGCGATCAACGAGCACGACGCCCGCACGTTCGGTGACGCGCTGCGCGGCATCCTCCAAGCCGCGCCAAGCCAGAGCCCGACCTACAGCCCGTCGAAGAGCAACGCCCCGGCCACCGCCCCGACCGACAGCGCGACCGACAGCGCGACCGACAGCGCGACCGACAGCGCGACC
>JBLFZR010000043.1:0-10927 GCA_047610595.1 Nitriliruptoraceae bacterium
GCTGTGCCTACGCCGCTGCGACGACGCGACGAGTCAAAGCTCTGGTGAGTCGGCCTCGCGTCGCCCAGCACGAACAGGCCGCCCGAACGGGCGGCTTTGTGATGCCACCATCGCTGCGGTCGTGGCGTTCGTGGCGTTCGAGTGTGCGCGATGGTGGGCAGCGGGTTGCACCACCTCCGGGGTGGACGGTTGCTGCTGTGGTTCCTTGGGTGCCAGGCGTTACCTAAGCAGGGCGTCTATGTCGTGTGTCGGGGAGCAGCAGCGATGGCCGCAGGGTTGCCGCGGGCGCTGACCGAGCAGGTTCGTCAGCTGGACGAGCACCAGCTCCGTCGCCTTATGATCTTGACGCGCGGCCTGCTGGTGGGGGTGCAGGGCCCGCTTGGCCCAGTGGATGACGATGGCATGCCGATGCACGTCAGCTACCGCCAAGAACATGTCCGATGCGGTCGTGAGGGCTGCGGCAGCTGTCCCCACGGCCCGTACTGGTACGGGTACTACAAGCAGGAGGGCCGCACCAGAAAGCAGTACATCGGCCGAACGCTTCCGGGGGACGTCCTCGAGCCGGTTGTGCCGGCGTCCGGCATCCGCCCGGCTCACGTGGAACCTTGCCCGTAGCATCCGCGACCCCGCAAAACATCTGGAGCTAGCTGTGCCCGTGTCCTTTGACGTCCTGCATGCCATCGTCAAGGCGTACGACATCCGCGGTTTGGTCGCCACGCAGCTGGACGAGGAGCTGGCCGAGGCCATCGGGGCAGCTGCTGCGGTGGTGTTGGGCGAGGGTGAGGGCGCCATCGCTGTTGGCTACGACATGCGGCCGTCCTCGGAGCCGCTTGTCGCAGCCTTCGCGCGGGGGGCCAACGCGCAAGGCGTAGACGTGGTCAACATCGGACTCGCATCAACTGACATGCTCTATTACGCGTCAGGCTCGCTGGGGCTGCCGGGCGCGATGTTCACCGCGTCGCACAACCCTGCTGCGTACAACGGGATCAAGCTGTGCCGCGCCGGTGCGGCCCCGGTGTCGCTGGAGACCGGCCTCGCCGAGATCCGTGATCTGGTCCTGGCTGGCGGTCCCGGACCGGTGTCTGGGCCTGCTGGGACGGTGCATCACCGGGCGCTTCTCGCTGACTTCGCGGATCATGTGCGCAGCTTTGTCGATGTCACACGGCTCTCGCCGGTGTCGCTGGTCGTGGACGCAGGCAACGGGATGGCCGGTTACGTGCTGCCGGCCGTGTTCGAGCCGTTGCCGATGCAGGTCGAGGAGATGTACTTCGAGCTGGATGGCACCTTCCCGAACCACCCTGCCGACCCGATAGACCCTGCCAACATCGTGGACCTGTGCGCCGCAGTCGTGGCGGGCGGCCACGCGCTCGGGCTGGCCTTTGACGGGGACGCCGACCGGATGTTCGCAGTCGACGAGAAGGGCGTGCCGGTGTCGTCATCTGTTATCGGTGCCGTCGTCGCAGACCGGCTGCTGCGCCGAACGCCTGGCGCCACGGTGTTGCACAACCTCATCTGCTCGGACGTGGTCGCCGAGACGATCACGGCCGCCGGGGGCATCCCTATCCGGACGCGCGTCGGGCACTCGTTGATCAAGCAGCGGATGGCCGAGACCGACGCGATCTACGCCTGCGAGCACTCGGGCCATCACTACTTCCGTGACAACTACCGCGCGGACTCGGGGCTCATCGCCGCCCTTGTTCTTCTGGAGGCCGTGGCCGAGTCTGGGGCGCCGCTGTCAGAGGTCGTGGCGCCGTACGACCGCTACGCCGCGTCGGGGGAGCGCAACCACCGGGTCTCGGATGTGGCGGCGGCGACCGCGGCCGTGGCCCACGCCTTCGGGGACCGCGCAACGGCGAGCGACACCGAGGACGGTCTGACGCTGCGTCTGGAGGGCGGGTGGTTCAACCTGCGTCCGTCCAACACCGAGCCGCTGCTGCGCCTGAACGTCGAAGGGCTCGACGTGGACCGGATGCTGGCGATCCGAGACGAGGTCGAGGACATCATCACAGGCGTTGGCGTCTGACCCGACACCGCTACGGTCGCGGCTCTACCGCTGGACAGGAGCCATCATGGTCGCGCTGGACCCCAAGCTGCTCGAGGTGCTCGTGTGCCCATCGTGCCGTGCGCACGTCGAGCATAAAGAGCGGCGTAAGGCCGTGGTGTGCCTCGGCTGCGGCCTGCAGTACCCCGTCGTGGACGGTGTGCCCGTCATGCTCGTGGAAGAGTCGCGGCAGTCGCGCCGATGACGGTGTCGGTCGCCGCCACCGCCGCTGCGCTTCGCACGCAGCTCCCGGCCGGCGCCGCGCCGCGCACGCTGGTGACCCTCGGCTCCGGCCTCGGTGATGTGGCCGAGGCAGTCGAGCGGGCCACCGATATCGACGTGGCATCGCTGCCCGGGATGACCGCTTCGACGGTTCCCGGTCACGCAGCGACGTTGCGGCACGGCTGGCTCGGTGACCACGAGGTTTTGGTGCAGCGCGGGCGTATCCATCTGTACGAAGGGCATGCCGCCGCCGATGTCTGTCGCGTCGTTGATGTGGCAGCGGCGCTCGGCGCCGATCGTTTCGTGGTGACCAACGCGGCTGGCGGGCTACACGCCGAGCTGCTCACGCCGGGCGACCTGCTGGTCATCGACGATCACATCAACCTCACCGGCACCACACCGCTGCATGCCGTGCTGCGTGACGGGGCCCCGTTGTTCCTCGACATGGCCGATGCCTACGCCGCCACGCTCCGCACGCTGGCTGACACCGTCGCCGACGAGCTCGGGCTGCTGTTGCGGCACGGCGTCTACGCGGGCCTGGTCGGGCCCACGTACGAAACCCCCGCTGAGGTTCGCATGCTGCGCACCCTCGGCGCGGACGTCGTGGGGATGTCGACAGTCAACGAGGTCATCGCTGCTCGGTCGCACGGCATGCAGGTGCTCGGCATCTCGTCGGTGACAAACGTGCACGGTGAAGGCGTCGCAACCTCGCACGCAGAGGTGCTTGAGGTCGGCGCGAACGCTGCGGTGCGACTAGGTCGCCTGCTGGCGGCGTTGCTGCCGCGGCTCGGCTGACAGCACCGCCGTCCACAGGCGCGGGTGGTCGAGACGTCATCGCGAGGGCGGGGTGCGGCACTGTTGTGGCATGCGACCTGTCCTCAACCTCCTCGTTCCCTCCCGCTGCGACGGGTGTGGCGCACGCGCGGACCCGCCATGGTGTGCCGCGTGTGCCGCGGTTGCTCGCTCACTGCGTCCAGACCGACCGTGCGGGCGGTGCGCCGGCCCCGACGTTGCGGGGCACGCATGCTGGGACCGAGGTGCGCCGATCGACGGCACCATCGCGGTGACGCGGTGGACCGGCGTTGTGGCGGCCGCGATCACCCAGGCGAAGCTGGCCGGCCGCGCCGAGGTCTTCGCGGCGCTCGGCACCGAGCTCGCGGCGGTGGTTCATCGAGCATCGGTGCGTGTCGATGTGATCGTGCCGGTGCCTACCGATCCACGCCGCGCTCGGCTGCGCGGGACGGACCACACCCTGATCTTGGCACAGGCCGTCGCTGACTGCCTTGGTGTTCCAGCGGTCCGCGCGGCGCGCGTGCGTGGACGGCTTCCAGACCGTGGCCTGCAGCACAGCAGCAACGCAGCGCCCGCAGGGCGCGACCGGCGGGTGGGGTGCGTTGTGGTGCCCCACCCGGCATCGGTCGCGGGTGCGCACGTGCTGCTCGTTGACGATCTGGTCACGACGGGCGTGACGTTGGTCCAGACAGCCGATCCAGTGCGGCGCGCAGGAGCAGACCGCATCACCGCAGCGGTGATCGCGCGGGCCGGTACCCACACTCTCGGGCGGGACTGGGGTTGATGTGGTCGCGTTACGTCCGTATGGCCGGCCACTGCGCGCCGTCCGCGCCCGACCGCGCGGTTGTCTGGGCATGTCGGACAACACCGTCGAAGAGATCTCTCGGGCACCTATCTTCGAGATCCCGGCACGGTGGACCGCTCCGCAAGATCGGGCCCACCGAGAAGGCCGGAAAGCCCACTGGGCGAGCACGCCCTTGGTGACGAACGGAGCGCAAATGCAGGTGACGGTGACGGGTACGAACCTTGATGTTCCCGAACGGATTCGTGACGAAGCGATCGCGAAGCTGTCGAAGGTCCGAACGATTTTCGATCGATTCATCGACATGGACATCGTCTTCACGGAGGACCACAACCCCCGGATTGGAGACAGAATCCATTGCGAGGTCGTGCTTCACGCCAAAGGCCGATACCTGCGCGCCACCGCTGCTGCCCCCGACATGATGACGGCCATTGATCAGGTCGAGGCCAAGCTGTCACGTCAGGTTCGCAAGCTCAAGACGAAGGTCGTCGACCGTCGCAGACAGACCGCCGACATCCGTTGACGCATCGTGCTGCGGGCCCTGCCACGCAGCACGCACGCAGCACACACGCAGGACCGAACACCGCCCTCCTATCGGGCGGTGTTCGCGTTCCGGTCGGCAGCGCGCCGGCCCGACGTGCGTAGTCACAGCGGCGATGCAGCGACGGGGCGCTGCTGTTGTGCGCCTCCCGGTTACAACGGACTAGGACAGTGGCGCGATGGGCGGCGGTATGGGCGCAGGCATGGATACGCTCGTAGCACCATTTACCTGGAGGCATGTGTGGCTGGCGAGCGGATCCGGACCTTGGTCGCGGACGACCATGAGCTCTTCCGACGAGGCTTGCGGCAGGTTCTCGAGGACGAAGAGGACATCGAGGTCATCGCCGAAGCAGGCGATGGCGAAGAAGCGACCACCCTGGCACGTGAGCTCGTTCCTGACGTGGTCGTGATGGACGTGCGTATGCCGATCAAGTCCGGCATCGAGGCCGCTCGCGCCATCAAGCAAGATGTGCCGTCTTGCAAGATCCTCATGCTGACGATCAGCGACGAGGAGGACGACCTCTATCAGGCGATCAAGAGCGGCGCCAACGGCTACCTGCTCAAGGAGATCTCGATCGACGAGATCGGGAACGCCGTCCGATCCGTGCACGGTGGCCAGTCCCTCATCTCGCCTTCGATGGCCAGCAAGCTCCTCAACGAGTTCGCGGCCATGATTAAGAAGGAAGAGGAGAAGCAGCAGGCGCCCGCGCCGCGGCTGACCCCACGCGAGATGGAGGTCCTGACCCATGTCGCGCAGGGCATGAACAACCGCGAGATCGCTCGCGAGCTGTACATCTCCGAGAACACGGTCAAGAACCACGTTCGCAACATCCTCGAGAAGCTGCACCTGCACTCTCGTATGGAGGCTGTCGTGTACGCCGTCCGAGAGAAGCTGCTCGAGATCACCTGATCCTGAAGCGTCAACGACCGAGCAACAGCCCGTTCGGGGTTCCCCGAACGGGCTGTTGCTGTGCCGGGCGCCGGACCGGACGCGACTCGGCCACACGCGACCGTGGGCGCTGCGTCCGTCAGCTGCTGTGCACCCGTCGGGCTCTGCCACGACAGATGCGGCAGCCGCCTGCATCTCAAGCCTCGGGAGCGGTCAGCGTGCCGTAGCCTCCGCTCACGGCCGCGTGGCGCTGCGTGTCAGCCCCTGCCCCTGGTGCCGACCGACGTACAGAGGTTCCTTCTATGGAGTTCAACAAGATCCTGCGTGTCGGCGAAGGCCGGCAGGCCAAGAAGGTCCAAGCGAAGGTCCAGCTGGTCAACGCTCGCTCGGACTGGGCCGCGGCCATGTCCGACGACGAGCTGCAGGCGATGACCGCCTCGTTCCGCGATCAGCTGGATAACGGGGCAGAGCTGGATGACATCGCCACCGACTCCTTCGCTGTCGTCCGCGAGGCAGCCTGGCGCGTGCTGGGGCAGCGGCCGTACGACGTGCAGGTCTTCGGTGGGCTCACGTTGCACCTCGGCAAGATCGCCGAGATGAAGACCGGCGAGGGCAAGACTCTGACCTCAACGATGCCGATGTACCTCAACGCCCTGCCAGGCCATGGGGTGCACTTGGTGACGGTCAACGAGTACCTCGCCCGGCGTGACGCCGAGTGGATGGGCCAGGTGCACCGCTGGCTGGGCATCAGCGTTGGCGCCGTGTACTCCCAGCAGACCAAGGAGTCCAAGCGGGGGGCGTACCTGAGTGACATCACGTACGGAACCACGAACGAGTTCGGCTTCGACTACCTGCGCGACAACATGGTGTTTAGCAAGGATCAGCAGGTGCAGCGCGGCCATAACTTCGCGCTGCTGGACGAGGTCGACTCGATCTTGGTGGACGAGGCTCGGACGCCGCTCATTATCTCGGGCCCGGCCGAGCAGTCTGGTGAGTGGTATCAGGTGTTCGCGACGCGAGTCGCGCCGAACCTCCAGCGCGGGGTGGAGGAGCGTCGCCCCGGCGGCATCATCATCCAGACCGGCGATTATGTTGTGGACGAGGCCAAGCGGAACTGCGGCATCACCGACGACGGTGTCTCAAAGGTTGAGAAGCTGCTCGGCGTTGACAATCTGTACGCCAGCGTGAACACGCCGCTGATTCAGCATCTGCAGAACGCGCTGAAGGCCAAGGAGCTGTTTAAGCGCGACCGCGAGTACATCGTCAGCGACGGCGAGGTCAACATCGTCGACGAGCAGACGGGTCGCGTGCTCGCCGGTCGCCGCTACTCCGAGGGCCTGCACCAGGCCATCGAGGCGAAGGAGCGGGTGAAGGTCAAGGACGAGAATCAGACCCTTGCCACCGTGACGCTCCAGAACTACTACCGCACCTACAACAAGCTCGCGGGCATGACCGGTACCGCGAAGACCGAGGAGTCAGAGTTCCTCGAGATCTACAAGCTGGGTGTCGTCGAGGTCCCGACAAACATGCCCAAGGCGCGCTCAGACCAGGGCGACCTGATCTACAAGACAGAGAAGGCCAAGTTTGCCGCGGCCGTCGACGAGATCGCAGAGCGACACGAGGCCGGCCAGCCGGTGCTGGTGGGAACCACTGACGTTGCCAAGTCCGAGCTGGTGTCCACGATGCTGCAGCGTCGCGGCATCCCGCACGAGGTGTTGAACGCGAAGAACCACGCGCGTGAAGCGCACATCGTGGCGCAGGCGGGGCAGAAGGGTGCCGTCACGGTGTCCACCAACATGGCCGGCCGTGGAACCGACATCATCCTCGGAGGTAACTCTGAGGGCCTCGCGGAGGAAGAGGTCAAGAAGGTCGATCTCACGCACCTCCCGTTCGAGGAAGCTGAGGTCGAGCGTCAGCGCATCCGCACGGAGGCGCTCGCCCGGTTCGAGGGTGACTTCGAGCAGCAGCACAACGACGTCGTTGCGTTGGGAGGGCTGTGCGTGGTCGGCACCGAGCGGCACGAGTCGCGCCGTATTGACAACCAGCTGCGTGGTCGATCCGGCCGTCAGGGCGACCCGGGCGAGTCCCGGTTCTACCTGTCGCTTGAGGACGACCTGATGCGACTGTTTAACGCGTCCGCCGTCGACTCGATCATGACTCGGCTCCAGATCCCCGAAGACCAGCCCATCGAGGCGAAGATGGTCTCGCGGGCGATCGCCAGCGCGCAGGCGCAGGTCGAGTCGCGCAACTTTGACGTACGCAAGAACGTGCTGAAGTACGACGACGTCCTCAACGAGCAGCGCAAGGTTGTGTACGGCCAGCGGCAGCGGATCATCGACGGCGACCACGAGGCCATCGATGAGCTCGCGCAGAAGTATGTCGAGGACGCGATCGCGAACATCGTCGGGACCTACGCGCCTCCGGGCGTGTTCCCCGAGGAGTGGGACCTTGAGCTGCTGGAGACAGAGCTCAAGCGCATCTACGAGTGCCAGTACGACCTGACGTCGATTGACCTCGAAGATTCGACCGCCGAGTCACTCATCGCGGAGCTCATCAAGGATGTCGACCGCGCGTACCTCGACCGTGAGGAAGAGGTAGGGGGCGATGAGGTCATGCGCGAGATCGAGCGCCGCGTGATCTTGTCGGTCGTCGACCGCCGTTGGCGGGAGCACCTGTACGAGATGGACGCGCTGCGTTCTGGTATCGGCTTGCGTGCTGTGGGACAGCGTGACCCGCTGGTCGAGTACCAGCGCGAGGCGTATGACTCGTTCGTGTCGATGATGGCGACCGTGAAGGAGGAAGCAGTCACGTACTTCTTCCGCCTGCCGGTCAACCAGACGCAAGAGCAGCCTGCCGCGGAAGCGCCGCAGACGGGCGCCGCCGCACCAGCGGTTCCAGCGGGGGCGGTCGCCGCTGCGCCATCGCAGGACGCCGATGCCGACCTGCCGGCCGTCGAGCCCGGAGCCACATCTTCGATCGATCGACCGACCGAGCAGGACCCCGAGGCGTCCGATGCGGGTGGCGAGATTGATGCGGCGTCGCGCAAGGCGGCTGCGGTCGTGGGGGCGCCAACGGTCCCATCGGAGGCCAAGCTCAGCTACTCGGCCCCGGACGAGGGTGGCGGTTCGGCGGTCAGCAGCGCCGGCTCGGACGAGTACGAGGGCACCGGTCGCAACGACCCATGCCCGTGCGGCTCTCTCGAGAAGTTCAAGAGGTGCCACGGCTGAGCTGGTTCGACACGCCGTGCTGGCTCGTGTGGGGTGTGGGCCGTGTGGTGGGTGGTGGTCAGCGAAGCACCGGAGGCGCGAGGGCCGGCACGTGGTCCTCCGGGCGCGCGAGCTCGCTGACAATCCAGCCAGCCGCCCCGGGGTGCAGCACTGCAGTGACCGCGGTGCACCGGACGCCGTCATCAATCACGACGACCGCTTCGTAGCGATCGCTGACCGCCTGCATAATCACGCGCCGCACGGTGACAGACGCGGGCGTGCGGCGCGCCCCGAGGCGAAGCCGCGCACGCTCCCGAAGCACGGCACCAAGCACGCGGTGCTCGACCGTCGGTGTCAGCAGCTCGCGGAGCTGGCGTACATCGCGGCGGCCGGCCAACGTCTCGGCGTACCAGCCGGCGAGCGCACCGGCGAGTCTCTCAGCCTCGCGCCGGCGGGCTACATCATCGAGCTCGAGCGGGCTGGATGCACGCAACCGCCGGCGTGGCTGAATCGTGTGACGACCGGTTGCGGTGGCCCGGTCGGCGGTGAGGTGGGCGGTGCGAGTCACGTGGTGTCCGGTCGTGGAGTTGGGGCGGATTTGGCGCTCAGATCGCGTTGCAGGTCGGGGGTGCCGACAACACGCAGCCCCGTTGGGGATCGCGCCAGCCACACCGTCCACGCGCGCGGGTGTGGCGCGGCGGTCGCGGCGCCCACCGGCCCGCGCCCGTACAGCGCGACCTCGTAGATCTCGCCGTCGAGCCGACCGACGGAGGTGATGTCATCGGGGGCGAACCCGGCCACGAGCAGGGCATCGACGATGAGCGTGAGCGTGGCGTCGGTGGTGACGGGTGCCGCGTCAGGGCTGCCGCCGCTGCCGTCGATGGTGACGGGAACGGTCACCGGCCATGCAGGCCCGACGGTGACGTGCGATGTCGCGCTCGGGTCCGCGGGCGTCGTCACGGCGACGGCGATCGCGACGGGCGCGGGGGCGTCCCACGCGTCTCCGTCATAGTCGATGGCAGTCCCGTGGACGGTCAGCACCGCGCGTCGCTCTGAGAGCTGGCGCGTGTCGACGACTGCGAGGTCGAGCGCCCACCGCTGTTCGCCCGCCTGGCCATCGACGGTGGAGGCGACAACACGACGGGCGAGCCGCAGCACCTCGGCTGTGACGGTGGGGTGCATGCTGACGGCGCCATGTGGTGTCGCGGCATGATCAGCAGCAGCCGGGCTCGCACCGTTCGCGGAGATCTGCCCAGGTGATGGGGCGGCCGAGGCTGAGATCGCGGGTGTCGGACTGCTCGCGGTGGTGATTACTGCGGGGTTCGCAAGCAGCAGGCGCGCCGCACCGGTCAGGGCGAGAACGGCTGCAACGCCCCACGGTGCGATCAGCAGCAGTCCTCGCCGTTGGCTTTCCACGGCTGCAGGTCCGGTCGTGCGGGTCATGAGCGCTCCTTCTCGCACCAACACGGTATCACTCTTATGCAGTTTCATTGCGTCTCATGTGAACACAGATGTGTGGGGCGTTGACAGCGGTGGTCGCCGCGCGGCGTAGCCTCCGTTCTAAACCAGGAGGTCACGTGTCGGACGTCGCCAGCCCTTCAGACACGCAGGGTCTGCCCGAGCCGTTCGTCGAGGTCGCCGGTGGCGTGCAGCCCGATGGCTCGATTCTGCGCACCGATCTGTCCGACGACGACCGCCGGCGGCTCTTTGAGGCGCAGGCGATGCCTTTGGCCGACCGTCTGTTCGGCGCGGCGATGCGTTACACCCGCGATCCTGCGGACGCCCAGGACCTTGTGCAGGAGACGATGGTCAAGGCGTACCGATCGTTTCACCAGTACCAGCAAGGCACGAACCTGAAGGCCTGGATGTATCGGGTGCTTCACACGACGTTCCTGTCGATGTACCGCAAGAAGCAGCGCCGTCCGCAGGAGAACCTCACCGATGAGTGGGGCGACCACACGCTGTACGACGCGGTGGGTACGGCGGGATCAGCCGAGTCTGAGGTGCTGGAAGGCTTCACAGACACGGTGGTCAAGGACGCGCTCGCGGCCCTGCCGGAGCAGTTCCGGATGGCGGTCTACCTCGCCGACGTTGAAGGCTTCGCCTACAAAGAGATCGCTGAGATCATGGGGACGCCCGTCGGCACCGTGATGTCGAGGATCCACCGGGGAAGGCGTGGCCTGCACGCCGCGTTGGAGGACTATGCGCGTGCAAACGGTCTGATCCGCGACGGGAAGGAAGCGTGATGAACCCCTTGAACGAGCCCAGTCCGGAAGCTCCGGTAAACGACGGCTGCGCGCCGGCGCTGGACGGCGGCGCCGACTGCAGTGAGCTGTTTGCGAAGCTTGACCTGCTGCTGGACCGTGAGCTGCCGCTCCACGAGCTTGACCAGCTTGAGGTGCACCTTGCTGCGTGCCTGCCGTGCGCCGGGCGTC
>JBLFZR010000044.1:0-10896 GCA_047610595.1 Nitriliruptoraceae bacterium
CGGCACGCCGCTGCACGGGTCGATGTTCACCTCCTTCGCTGCGCTGTACAGCCGGTCGATGGATGAGGCAGCCCGCGAGGCGGTCGAGCGGCGGCTGGCCACGCCGCCCACCGTCGCGATCACGATCGTCTGGTCGAAGCGCGACGGCGTGGTGCAGTGGCGTGCGCAGCAGGACCGTGAGAACCCGTGGGCGGACCACGTCGAAGTTCGCTCGACGCACATCGGCATGACGCTCGACCCGCACGTGCTGGATGCCATCCGTGACCGCGTAGGGTCCGACCTGACGTCGGGCATTCGCGTCACATGACGGGGCCCTAAATCGCAGCTGAGGTGTGCCCGTGCTAATCGTGACCGCACCCGACGTTGCCATGCACGACCCGCTGTACGAGGTCAACCTCGGCCAGCGTGTGAGCCCTGTGTGGGAGTCCCCGCAACGGCACGCCGTCCTGCACGCTGCGATGGTCGAGGCAGGCTTCGACACGACGCCGGCGGTCTCACACGGCGAGAGAATCTGGCGCGACGTCCACGACCCAGAGCTCGTGGACTGGCTGCGCGACGGCTACGCCGCGTGGCGCGAAGCGGGGGGGCCAGAGGTGCTGATCCCCGACGCGTTCGCGCACCGGGCGCTCAGCGTGCGGCGTCCCCCCTCCCCCATCGGTGCAGCAGGCTGGTGGCTGATGGACACCGCCACCCCCATCGTTGCGGGGTCGTGGCAGGCCGCGACCGCCGCCGTGGACGCAGCGCTGACGGCGGTCGACCTGGTCGTGGACGGTGGGCACACGGTCGTGCACGCCCTGACGCGTCCGCCAGGCCACCACGCAGGACGGGCGTACCTCGGCGGCTTCTGCCTCGTCAACCACGCCGCCATCGCCGCGACCGCGCTGCGACGGCAGGTCGGGCGCGTCACCGTGCTCGACATCGACCACCACCACGGCAACGGTACGCAGGAGCTGTTCCTCACTGACGATCAGGTCCAGTACGTGTCGCTACACGCCGACCCGGCGTCGGCCTACCCCTGGTTCGCCGGGTTCGCCGACGAGATCGGCGAGGGACCGGGCCGTGGTACGACGCTCAACCTCCCGATGCCCAAGGGAACCGACGACGACAGCTACATCGCCACGCTGCACCGTGCAGCCGAAGCCATCGACGCGCACGACCCGGCCGTCATCGTGCTGAGCCTCGGCACGGACACCGCCGACGGCGACCCCGTCGGCGGGCTCGGCCTGTCGACAGACGCGTACGCGCGCATCGGCGCGGCGATCGCAGCCCTTGGCCGACCAGTCGTCAGCGTGCACGAGGGCGGGTACGACCTGGCACGCATCGGTGGCGACAGCGTCAACGTGTTGCGCGGCCTGAGCCGTATCGCCAACGACGCGCCCGGCTGAGGCAGTCGGCGTCAGCCGAAGCGGTGCAGCGTGGGCTCTGACACGAGCCACGCGACGAACCCGGCCATGGCCAGCCCGAACGGCGCCCGCGACCATCGACCCCAGCGCGCCCAGCGCGTCGCCGATTCGCCGCGCAGGCACATCCCGAGCACCCGACCGCCGGGGAGCGGTGGCGCGGGCAGCAGCAAGAACCCCGCGATGATCAGGTTGGTCTGACCGGCCATGATCGTGACGTCGATGAGCCCGACCGAAGATCCGCTGCCGGCCAGCGCGACGTGCGCCGCGACCGCCATCGCCCCGAGCACGAGGTGCGCCACAGGCGCGGCCGTCGCGGCTGCGATCGCACGCCACCCCGTCAGACTCGCCGGACCCACCGGACCCGGTCGTCCCCATCCAAACGCCAGCAGCGGCCCCTGACTCACAACGGCCAGCAGCGACGGGATCAGCACGGTGCCCAGCAGGTCCGACAGCTTCTGCGGCGACCACAGGCGCCCCGCCCGTTCGGCCGTCTGATCGCCCAGACGATGACCGACCAGCACCGCGACCTGCTCGCCGAACAGGACGGACAGGGCAACGACCGCGACGACCAGAACCGGCTCCACGCCACCTCCATCGTCGGGCGTTGCTGGCGGGAGGCTACGCACATCGCAACAACAGGCTGACACCGGCGTAACGGCTGCGACACACGTGCACCGCACGTTGCGTCCTAGGCACCAACGCCAGCCCTGTGACGTCAGGACCCATGATGACCTTCACCATCCGTGTTCGCCTCTCCGACCGCCCCGGCTCGTTGGCCCTCATCGCACACGCGCTCGGCCAGATCGGGGCCAACATCGTCGAGCTGGACGTGCTCGAGCGCAGCGTGGACCGCGCCGTAGATCAGCTGGTTGTGGAGGCACCCGGATCGATCGGCGACGAGGTCAGCGCGCAGCTGAACGCGCTCGACGGCGTCGTGGTCGAGTCCCTGCGACCAACGCGACGCCACGCAGGCCTCCCGCCGCTCGGCGTCGCGGTCCGACTCGGCCGCGCATCGGTCCACGATGTGCTGCACACGTTGGTCGACGGCGTGGTTGTGAGCTTCGAGGGCACGTGGGCGGCGGCCGTGACCCAACGACACCCCCAGGTACACGTCGTGGCCGCCAGCGTGGGTGCGCCCAGCTTCGTCGGGCTGCCGACCCCGTGGCTGCCGCTGCGCGACGTACGGCGCCTGCAGCAGGGTGCGTGGACACCCGAGTCGTGGCTGCGTGTCGGAGAGCCGCTCGAGCTGGCGGCTGCGCCGCTGCGGTCGTCGTCGCAGGCCCTGCTGGTGTGCCGCCCGTACGGACCGCGGTTCGCCCAGCGTGAGCTCGCCGACCTCGGGATGCTCGCCGATCTCGCCGTGGCACGTATGACCGAGGCACCCGTTCCGGCTTGATCCGTCAGGTGGCGGTCAGGGCCAGCGGCAAGAAGTACAGCTCGTACATCACGTAATGCTGGAGCACGCCGAGCACGACCATCGCGTGCCAGACCTCGTGATAGCCGAGCCACCGCTCGCTGAACCGCGGCCGCTGGAACGCCAGCAGCACCGCACCAACGACGTAGGTCGCGCCCCCCGTCAGCAGCAGCGTGATGCCGCCGGCCCCGATCTGACCGAACGCCGACGGGATGAACGGCAAGATCAGCAGACCGCCTCCGATGAAGGCGGTGTTGCCGAACCCGACGGGCGTCTGGCCCGGCCACAGCGCGATTGAGGCGCCGACGAGTGTCAGCCCCCACGCGATAACGAAGACGGCGGCGCCCTTCCAGCCCGACAGCGCCATCAACGCCAGCGGCGTCATGCTGCCCCCGATGGCGAGGAAGATCCCGATGTGGTCGAACCGGAACAGCACCTCGGTGGTCCACGGATCCCACCGTTTCCAGTGGAACAAGGCGCTGGCCGTGAACATCGCCTGCATCGCCAGCCCGAAGATCAGCGCCGAGTAGCGCGCCTCGCCCGGGGTCGCGATCATGATCAGACGGATGACCAGCACCGGCCAGATCAACACCATCCACAGATGCAACCAGCCCCGCGATCGCGGCGCGATGTGCGAGAACGACCGGTGGGTGTTGGGTGATAGCTCAAGGCGCGACCACCACCAGGCGGGCCAACGCGCGGGACGCGCCGTCGCCGGGGTGCCGGTGACCTCTGGGTTGAAACGGGAGAAGTTCATCGACGAGATGCTACGGCCGCACACCCTGCGCGTCGGGCCGTCAACGCGCGAGATCGGCCCCCCGCGTGTGCGAGACCACCGCGTCCGCGACCCGCACGTGCATCGCAGCTGGCAGCTCGTGCCCGATCTCTGGCAGCTCCAGCAGCTGTGCCCCTGCGATCGCGGCTGCGGTGGCGCGGCCGCCCTCGACCCGAATCATCGGGTCGAGCTGCCCATGGATGACCAGCGTGGGAGCGGTGATCGCCGCCAGTCGCTCGGTGCGGTCGCCGTCGGCGAGCACCGCCAAGATGTGACGTCCGCTCGCGTCCGGGTTCAGGCCGCCATCCCAGTAGGCGCGGTTCCGGCGCCGCGCGTCTGCCTCGTCAAAGTGCGGACCTGCGCTGGCGCGGGCTCCGGCAGCACCCGCGTCGAGGAACGCGTCTAGGTCATCGATCGGAGCCGACGCGGTCAGCACCGCCAGCACCTGCGGGTCGCCCGGCGGCACGTCTGGCGCGCCGGTCGTGGACATCATCGATGTAAGAGTCGCGACGCGCTCGGGCCAGCCGAAGGCGAGGTGCTGCGCGATCATGCCGCCCATCGAGGCGCCCAAGACGTGGGCCCGGTCCGCCCCAAGCCGGTCGAGCAGCGCGATGACGTCGGCCGCCATCTCGCGCAGCGAGTACGCGGGTGGGACCATCTCCCCCGCACCCCACGCCGCCATCGTCACGCTGGGCTTGTCGAGGTGGTCCATCCACGGCGAGCGACCAACGTCACGGTTGTCCAGCAGCACCACACGATGGGTGGCCGCCAGCCGTCCCACAAACGCCGGCGGCCACCAGCCGCGCTGGGCGCCGAGCCCAGCGATCAGCAGCAGCACCGGCGCGGCGTCGGGACCGTGCACCTCGTATGCCAGATCGACGGTCATGCGTCGGGCTCCGTGATCGGTCCAGCAGCGGCGTCAGCCAGCCGCTTGACCAGCGCACGCGCGTCCGCTGTCGACAGCCCCGCCTGCGCAGCGAGGTACGTCGAGATCGGCGCGGCCCAACGCTGCGATGCGTGCGCCGCGTCCCCCGCAAGCGCGAGCAGATCGTCGATCTCGGCTTGGCTGGGAGTCGGGACGTCGAGCGCGGCCGCGAGCGTCTGAACCCAGCGGTGCGGGTCCATCGTGTCGTTGATCACAGCGTTCCTCCACAGGTAGCTGCTCACGCTACGCCGCGGATGTCACACACGTCGGCATGATGGGGCTCGCACGCATCCCTCCCGCGTCTTGTTTCGCGTTGTCCGCTCACCATCTCCGGAGGCCACCTCGTGGTCCGCTTCATCCACACGGCCGACTGGCAGCTCGGTATGGGTCGCTCGTACCTGGACCCGACCGACGCCCTCCCACGCTTCCAGCACGACCGCGTCGAGGTCATCCGGCGTATCGCAGAGGCGGCGCGCGACACGGGCGCGGCCTTCGTCGTCGTGTCGGGTGACGTGTTTGAGACCAACCAGGTGAACCCACGGACCGTGCAGTGGGCCTGCGAGGCGCTGGCCACCGTGCCAGTCCCGGTTTACCTGCTACCCGGCAACCACGACCCGCTCGACGGCGCGTCAGTGTTTCACTCGGCCACCTTCCTTGACGCGGTGCCGGACAACGTCGTGGTGCTGCTCGACGGTCAGCCCGTGCCTGTGCCCGGCGCGGCCGCCGAGGTCGTCGGCGCACCATGGTTCTCGAAGGCGCCAACGACCGACCTCGCTGCGGCAGCCCTGGCCGAGCTGATGCCGGCCGCCCCCGACACCGTTCGGATCTTGGTTGCGCACGGCGCAGTGGACGCTGGCGTCGCCCCCGACCGCGAGTCCGTCTCGGTCATCCAAGCCGCGGCCCTCCAGGCAGCGATCGACGACGGTCGCATCGACTTCGTGGCGTTGGGCGATCGCCACTCGACCTGGCAGGTGCCCGGCCACGATCGCGTTTGGTACGCCGGCGCGCCCGAGCCGACCGCCTTCCGCGAGGTGGACGCCGGCAACATCCTGCTTGTCGACATCGAGCCCGGTGGCACCTGCGACGTCACCACGCTGGCCGTCGGCAGCTGGCGATTCGAGCTGCTGGAGGAGGAGCTGCGCGACGCCGCATCCGTCGATCGGCTGGACGCGACGCTCGCAGCCATCGGCGACCGAGCCCGCGCGATCGTGCGCTGCAAGCTGTCGGGCGTGGTTTCGCTGGCAACACGTACCCGGCTGGACACGATGCTCGAGTCACACCGGCATGCGCTCGCGTGCCTCGACCTGCCTGACCGGCATGACAACCTGCTGATCGAGCCGGACGAGGCTGACCTCGCCAAGCTGGACCTACGGGGCTACGCGGCTGCCGCGCTGGACGAGCTACGCGCGGCAGATGATCCCGTGGCGACCGAGGCGCTGGCTCAGCTTTACCGCATCGCACAGGAGGTCACAGCGTGAAGCTCCACTACATCCACCTCACCGACGTCCGCGGCGTCTCGGACCGTCGCTACCAGTTCACCGACGGCGTCACGGTGTTCGTCGGGGCCAACGAGGCCGGCAAATCCACGGTCGCCGAGGCGCTGCAGCTGCTGCTCGACGAGAAGGACTCAACCACGAAGGCTTCGATCCGCTCGATCCGCCCGGCCCACAACGACGCGGACCCGACGATCGAGCTGTCGTGCACCACCGGCCCGTACACGCTGACCTACCGCAAGGTGTTCGGCCGTTCACCGAAGCGCCGCGCCACGACGTTGACCGTCAGCGCGCCACGGCCGGAGTCGCACACCGGCGACGAGGCACACGACCGGATGCAGGAGATCCTTGCCGAGACGGTCGATGAGCAGCTGTGGTCCGCGCTCCGCGTGCAGCAACGCCACGATGTAGGACAGGCCGATCTGGCCTCATCAGGTGCGCTGTCTGCCGCCCTCGACGCAGCCAACGAGGGTGGGGCGACGCTGCGCGATGACGGCACGCTGATGTCGCGCGTCGACACCGCCTTCGGCGAGTTCTGGACCGATGGTGGCAAGGCGAAGAAGCTGCTCACTGACGCCGACGAGGCGTCCCGCACCGTCGGCGTGATGTTGGACGCGGCCCGGGCCGAGCTGGCCGGCGTCGCTGACGCGACCGCCCGCCACGACAGGTTGGTCCACCAGATCGAGGGCTGGCGTCGCGCCCTACCTGAGCTCGAACGCACCGCGAAGGAAGCGGTCGAGGTGGTGGCGGGCCTCGCGTCCAAGCGCGACGCCATCACGACGGCCGAGCGTGTCGTTGCGGCGGCGCACGCCGATCTGATCCGAGCGCAGGAGCGCGGCACCCAGCGCGCTGCCCTCGTCACGCAGCTGGCGTCACTGCAGTCTTCGGTGACCGGCCGTGCCGCCGCCGCCGATCAGGTGGTCAAACAGGCAGGCGACGCAGACCTGCTGGTGACCGAGAAGCGTGACGAGCGCGATGTCGCGCGCGGGGCGCTTGACGCCGCCAAGGCAGCCCATCGCGCGGCCGAATCCGATGTCAAGCTGCTGCGGCTGGACGACGAAGTCCTCACACTGTCGCGCCGCCTCACCGAGGCCGAGGCAGCACACGCAGCCCGGGAAGATGCACGCGCCACGATCGACGATGACGCACCGAGCGCCGCCGCGATCGAACGGCTGGAGCAGCTCGATTTCGATGTGCGCACGGCGGCCGCCGTGATGGAGGTTGACCTCCCCCGACTGCGTATCACCGGCCCCGCGGGACACACCGTCGCGATCGATGGCACGACAACCGCACTGGGCGCCAACGGCGTGGACCGTGCGATTGATGCCGAGGTCTCTGTCAACGTCGATGACGTCACGATGACCGTGTTGCCAGGCGCTTCCGCCAACGCGCTGGCCGATCAACATGTCGAGGCCGAGCGCGCGTTGCGCGTCGGACTCGAGCACGTGGGTACGACCGACGTGGCCGCCGCGCGCGCACGTCGCGATGCCGCTGCATCTGCGCAGTCGGAGCTCGACCGGGCGGAGGACGCATGGCGCCAGCTCTTGGCTGCGGACGGGCTTGACGGCATCCGGGCGTCGCTGACCCATGCACAGCAGAGCCGCGCTGCGCTCCAGGCGGGACGCGTCGCGACGCAGTCGCTGCCGCCGGACGTGGCGACCGCCGAGGCCGCCGTGAGCGCCGCCCTCGACGCGGTGACTGCGTCCGAGTCATCATCCCGTCTGGCCGAGGCGACGCTCGAGGCCCTCGTGAGCGCGGCCGGCACCGCTCGGACCGATGCGACCACCGCGACGGTGCAGCTGCAGTCGGACCGCGACCGCGCCGCCGAGGTCGAGTCCGCGCTCACATCCGCGCGCGCCGAGCTGGCTGACGATGCCCTCGCCGACGCGGTCACCGCAGCCGAGATGCAGCTGACCGACGCCGCGCAGGCGCGGACCGAAGCCACCGAAGCACTCGCTGGACTGCACGTGGAAGGGCTCGAGGCCGACGCCGAGAGCGCGCAGGCCGGGCTCGCTGCAACGCGACGCCAGCGCGACGATGCCAACGAGAGCCGCGCAGAGCTGTGGGGCTCGATCAAAGCCACCACCGACCGCGGCCTGGGCGAGCGCGTGCCAGAGCTCGAAGCCACATTGGCGACCGCCACCGCGAAGGCCGCCGCGCTGCACCACAAGGCGGACGCGCTCGCGATGCTGCGCGAGACGCTTATCCGCCACCGCGATGCCGCACGCGCCCGCTATCAGGCACCGCTGAAGGCCGAGGTAGAACGCATCGGGGGCGTCGTCTTCGGCGACAGCTTCGAGGTGACCCTCGATGACGAGCTGAAGATCATCACCCGGACGATGGACGGCACCACCCTGGAGGTCGATCAGCTCTCCGGCGGCGCCCAAGAGCAGCTTGCGATCATCACACGGCTCGCCGCCGCAGCCTTGGTCGATCGCAAGGACGGCGTCCCGCTGATCCTCGACGACACGCTGGGCTTCGCAGACCCCGAGCGACGGGGCCGTGTGAACACACTGCTCGGACGCGTCGGGCAGCGCAACCAGATCATCGTGCTGACCTGCGACCCGGACCGCTTCCGCGGCATCCCGCACGCAACGTTTCGCACCATCGCTTGACCTAGCACCAGGCCCCGCGGCCAACCGGTGTTAGCCGCGGAGCGCCGACACGAAGATCGCCGGCAGCGCTGCCCAGCGAGGGTGAGCAGCGAAGTCGGTAAGCAGCCGACCGGTGGTGTCGGCCGTGCTGTTGGTCACGAACCACGGCGGCCGCGGCGAGATCGACAGCTGCCCCGTGGCTAGCGAGCGAGGGAACGGTCGGAACGGGCCACGCACGACGGTGCGCTCGGTGTGGTCCAGCAGCAGGGCGTTGTGCACGACACCGATGCCGGACTGGATGTCGTCGAGTGTGTGCCCTGGGAACGCGCCCCAGCTGGCACGGGCGGTGAGGAACGCGACGCCGGTCCAGGCGTTGAGCGCGACCGTCCCGTACCGGAGGTCGGCGATGGCCTGGTCCAACCCCTGGCCGAGCGCCGCGATCGTTTTGTGATGCGCGATCAGGTTCACCCCGAGCGTCCCTTGACACCGGTCGTTGGCGAAGCGGACCGCCGCGTCGAGGAACGCCTGTCCTGTTCCCGGCAGCTCGGTGACGCCCATGACGGGCGAGAAGTACTCGGTCGTGAACGCTGCCTCGTCAATGCCCGCATCCAGGTGCGGCAGCAGCGTGCGGGTCCCGCCGGCCCCCACCAACGCTGCGTCGTCGTAGCGCTCGTGCGCGCTCTCGACCCGGTCCGCGCTGCCCGGGTAGTACGCCGGCCGGCTCGGGGCTGCCTCGTACGCCTGGCGGAGCACCGAGAGGAACGCCTCCTTCTGGGGCCAGTCCGCAGACAGCACCAGCACCTGGCTGGCGACGCAGTTGTAACCGTTGTTGTGCAGCTTCTGTGTCACGACGTGCTCGGCCTGGAAGCGTAGGTCCCGCTCAGACCATTCGCCCGGCAGCACGATCGTCGCAGACACCCCGCCCAGCTCGGAGGTGATCGGCTTGTGCAGCAGCGGCGTGCCCGCGCCCTTCCGGGCCGCACCATCCGGGCCGGTGCCGAACACGATGGCGTCGTGCGTCCGGGCGCTGCCGGTCATGTGCACGTGGTCGATCGCAGCATGATGGACGATCTGCGTGCCGACATCTGCGCCACCCGTCACAATCCGGACCAATCCCCGCTCGATGAACGGCGCGAAAGCAGCCTCGAACACCGGCAGCAGCGGGTCGGTGATCGGGTTGAGCTTCAGCAGCGCGACTCGATTGCTGGAAAACAGCTCGTAGATCACATCGAGCGGCGCGATCGAGAAGATGTTGCCCGCGCCCATCACCGCGCCGACACCACCGGTCAGCGCCGGCGTGCGCTGACCGAGCCCTGCACCGTCGCGGACCGCCTGTGCGCTCACGCCAGGCGTCGTCCACACCTCCGCCGAGAAACCGCTCAGCAGCAGCGAGTCGAAGATGTCGTGCGGCAGCACCTGCACAGCCTGCCGTCCGCCCGGCGCGTCACGGATGGTGTAGCCATCGACCGGGCTCCCCCCAGCTTCGAGCGCCACCAGCGAACCCTGCAACGCGCCGAGCGCGCCCAGGAACGGATAGGGGCCTGAGATCCACTCCTCGCCGACCAACGGCGAGTCGGCCGGTAGCTGCTTGATCTCGCGCGCCACCTCGACCCAGCGATCGGACACGGCGATGGTCGCGTCGACAGTCGCGGCCAGCAGCGCCCGCCTCTCGGCCAACGAGAGCGATGCCCAGACCGCCTCGCCCTTCTGCAGCTCCGCGATCGCGGTGTCGATGGATTCGTTCGTGGACGTGGTCATCGCCAAGCTCCGGTGCCGTCGCGCCGCGACGCGACGTGTTCGGCGAACCTAGGCCCGACCCACGAGCCCTAGCCTGGCCGACCAGACTGGGCGATCAGACTGGGCCGAATGGCCGGCCCCGCAGCGTGTGAGGGCCGGCCATCGGTTCACGCAGGGTGTCAGTGATCGCCGTCTGTGGCGTTGCCACGGCAGGCAGTCCCCGGCCCCTCGGCTCGAATCATGCCGGTCGCGGTGGATGCCCCACGATCGCCAATCAGCTGGACCATCTCCTGGACGATGTCCCCGAAGGACTGGACTCGGCCGCCCTCAAACGGTCGCTCGTCGGCTGGGTTGTCATTCAGCCCTGAGAACGAGCAGATCGAAGACGCCTGATGCGACTTGATCGGGGTCACCTTCCCGTTTCCGGTGACCTCGCCGGCGAAGGCCGTCGCGCCTGTGGCGACGACCAACATGGCCGCAAAGAGTGTTGTCAGAATCATCCTTCGCACTGTGCTTCTCCCACTGTCTGGACGTATGGCCTGGGCGGACCAGCAT
>JBLFZR010000045.1:0-10846 GCA_047610595.1 Nitriliruptoraceae bacterium
TGAACGAGGGTCTTGTATGAGCGTTGAGCCCGGGACCCCGGTCGTCCGCGCCGGCTTCGTGGTGCATAGCGGTCGTCCGGCTGCGGTGGACGCGGCCCGATTCGCCGCCCGGCTGCTGCACGAGCGCGGTGTGCAGCTGGTGTTGCTGCGGCGGGACGCCGACGAGCTCGACCTCGGAGTCGACGTTACGGCGGTTGATCGGGGCGCGTTCGTGGCGGACACCGACGTCGTGCTGTCGTTTGGTGGCGACGGAACGTTCTTACGTGCTGCCCACCGATGCCGCGACGCAGGTGTGCCCGTGCTGGGCGTCAACCTCGGACGGGTGGGCTTCCTCGCGGAGGTCGAGGTGCCGCTGCTGGAGGCGGCGATCGAGCGGCTCGTGTCGGGCGAGCACACCATCGAGCCCCGCGCGACCATCGAGGCGGTTGTCCACGACGCCGCGGGCGTCGAGATAGCACGGGCTTGGGCCCTCAACGACGTCGCGGTCGAGAAGACGGCTCGGCAGCGGGTTCTGTTGATGGAGCTCGATATCGCGGGCCAGACGTTCGCGTCAGTCCCGGCAGACGCGATCGTGCTGGCGACTGCGACCGGATCGACCGCGTACGCGCTCTCTGCCGGCGGACCGATCCTCTCGCCGCGTGTACCCGCGACGCTGGTGACGCCGGTGGCGCCGCACAGTCTGTTTGACCGCACCGTTGTATGCGCGCCGGACGAGGACGTACGTGTGCGCGTGCTGCCGGATCAGGAGCCCGCGGTGCTGAGCGTCGACGGCCGTGATCCCATCGGGGTGCCAGCGGGTGGCGATGTCACTGTTCGCGGCGATGGACGCCCCGTCCGGTTGCTGCGGGTTGATCCACCGCATTTCTACGAGCTGGTGCGACGCAAGTTCTCGCTGCGCTAGGACGTCCTCCCGCCTGTGCCGTTTTCATAACGTGTGCCGTGTTCATCCCCTGTGCTGTGTTCATCCCCCGTACGGGGCGCAGCTGCACGGTGCACGGTGGGTGTGGCCCGTAGGCTTGCCGCCCGTCATGCATCTGCCCGCTGCCTCTGCATCTGACCGTGAGGGTGACCGATGATCGACGAGCTGCAGATCCGCTCGCTTGGCGTGATCGAGGAGGCCACGCTTGAGCTGTCGCCCGGGCTGACCGTTGTGACCGGCGAGACCGGCGCGGGTAAGACGATGGTCGTCACGGCGCTGCAACTGCTGCTCGGAGCGCGCGCCCCGACGGGGTTGGTGCGCCATGGCGCGGCCGGTGCCTGGGTCGCGGCTCGGTTCGTGCCTGTGCCCGAGTCAGCGCGGGAGTGGACCGACGAGGACGAGCTGGTGGTCGAGCGCGAGCTGCGCACGGAAGGGCGTTCGCGGGCACGCATCGGTGGCCGGCTCGCCCCGGTGGGCGCGCTCGCTGACGCAGTCGGACCCCATGTGGAGGTCCACGGTCAGGGTGAGCACGCACGACTCGCCCGCCCTCGAGAGCAACGGGCGCTGCTGGATCGGTTCGCAGGTGATGCGCACCACGCAGCGCTCCAGGCCCACCGGGCCGCGCACGCTGCCCTGCTCGAGGCGCGTGACAGACGCACCGGGCTGCACGACGATGCGCGCGAGCGACAGCGCACGATCGACCGGCTGCGACATGAGCTAGCCGAGATCGAGTCCGTCGCCCCCGACGCCGACGCCGACGCGGGGCTGGGTGGCCGGCTTGCGGTGCTAGAGCACGCCGAAGAGCTCGCAGCGGCCGCACACCGTGCGGCGGAAGCCATCGGGTCGGACGGTGCCGGTGAGGCGCTGGGGGAGGCGTTGGATGCGCTCCGTCGGCTGCCCGCAGCGGACCCCGTGCTCGACGCCGCCCACGAACGGATCGTTGCCGTGGTCGAGGAGGCACGCGACATCGCTGGCACGCTGCGTGGCTATGTGCACGACCTCGACGCAGATCCGGAGGAGCTCGAGCTGCTTCGGGCACGCCAGCGGGAGCTGCAGGAGCTGTTTCGCCGGTACGGCGTGGATGTCACCGCGGTGCTCGACCACGGCGCCAGCGCTGCGAAGCAGCTGATGGAGCTGGAGGATGCTGATGCGGACGCTGACGCCCTAGACCAGCGCGTGATCGAGCTGGGCGCGGCCGCCGTCGCAAGCGCGGCGCATGTGACGCAGGGCCGGCGCGCTGCGGCGCGCCGGCTTGAGGCGGCGGTCGATGGGCTGCTGGGCGAGCTCGGCATGCCGCACGCCACGTTCTTGGTCGAGCTGGCCTCGAGCGAGCTGTCGTCGCACGGGGGCGAGCAGATCGCGTTCCTGCTGGCCGCGAACCCGGGCGAGCCCCCAGCCAGCCTCGAGCGGGCTGCCTCCGGCGGCGAGCGCTCTCGGGTTGCGCTGGCGATTGAGGTCGCGCTCGCGGACGCCGAGGGTGCCTCGGTGCTGGTGTTTGACGAGGTGGATGCAGGGATCGGTGGTGCCACAGCGATGGCGGTCGGCGAGCAGCTGGCCCGGCTGGCGCGGACCGGTGCCGGGCGTCAGGTGTTGTGCGTGACGCACCTTGCGCAGCTGGCTGCGTTCGCGGACGTGCACCACGTCGTGACCAAGCAGGTCGTCGGTGAGCGGACCGTCACGACCGTGCGTCGCATCGCGGACGACGCGCGCGCGGCCGAGCTGTCACGGATGCTCGGTGGCGACGCGGGTGGCGATGCAGGGCTCGCGCACGCAGCCGCCATGCTCGAGGAAGCAGCTCGTCGTGCGGGTTGATCGCGGCGCGACCGGCCGATATCAACCCAGCCCCCGGGGGCGTCCGACGCCGCGGGCTGGCCTCGTGCTGCTCCTGCTCGTAGCTGCCTGCATCGGCATGCTGGTACGCAACATTGAGGGGCCATCCGGCGCGTCCCCCGACGGCGCACTCGCGCTGTCGGGTCAGGATGCCAACAACGACGCATCCATCAGCCAAAGCGGCGCGGTGGTGGCTGCGGCGGCGAGCCAAGGGCTGATCGGAACAGCCGGTCCGGTGACGTTGTTCGTGCCAGCTGCCGAGGCGGTGCTGGTGTCCTTCCACGAGGCAGCGCGCCCAGAGGCCGTCGCCGTCGTGCCGTTCGGCACGCTGCTTGGCAACGAGAACAGCACGCGGTTTAGCGCGCCGCAAGCCCAGTCAGGTGGGGCGCCGTATCGGGTGCAGGTTTCGCGCGGTCGTGCCAACGCGCCGACGTCCGCCGTCGACGTTGCGCTCGCCGACGGAGAGGCCGTGCTGTCGCCAGTCGCTGGGGTCGTCGCCGAGGTGCGCTCGTACTCGTTGTACGGCACGTACGACGATGTTCGTCTCGAGCTGCACCCTGACGAGGCCGCGGAGTATGCGGTGGTCTTGATTCACGTTGAGGGCGTGCAGGTGCGCGCAGGCGATCGGGTCGAGGTCGGAACGGTGCTGGCGGACAACGCGCGCCGGTTCCCGTTCGAGGCCGTCGTGGATCGGGCGACAGCACCGGTCAAGCTGGGTCACGTCCACATCGAGGTGAAGCGCCGCGAGGGCTGACGCCGAGGGTCGTACGCCTCGGTGTGGGCTGCGGCGTCGAGTGGTCCTGCGCTTTTTGCTGACCTGACGTCAGGTTTGCGGTTGGTGCGCGCTTACAGGCGTCATGCCGCGTCCGTGGCTACCGTCAACAGGACCGCACCGCGGTCCGGGGCCCAGCAGCTGGCTGCCCCCCTGACGACCGATGGAGTGCCGTATGTCGCGCGATCACGAAGCCAAGTTCGTTTTCGTTACTGGAGGCGTCGCCTCTGCCCTGGGTAAGGGAATCACGGCGGCCTCGCTCGGACGTCTGCTGAAGGCACGCGGACTGAAGGTCGTGATCCAGAAGCTTGACCCGTACATCAACGTCGACCCCGGCACGATGAACCCGTTCGAGCACGGTGAGGTGTTCGTCACCGAGGACGGGGGCGAGACGGACCTCGACCTAGGCCACTACGAGCGATTCCTCGACGAGAACCTTCATCGAGGCTCGAGCGTGTCGTCCGGTCAGATCTGGCAAGCGGTCATCAACAAGGAGCGCCGCGGCGACTACCTCGGCAAGACCGTGCAGGTGGTGCCGCACATCACCAACGAGATCAAGGATCGTGTGCACTCGGTCGCCGAGGACGCCGACGTCGTCATCACAGAGGTCGGCGGCACCGTCGGCGACATCGAAGGACTGCCGTTCCTCGAGGCCGTCCGCCAGATGCGTTCCGACGTCGGTCGCAACAGGATCTGCTACATCCATGTCGCGCTCGTGCCGTACATCCGGGCGGCGAACGAGCTGAAGACCAAGCCGGCCCAGCACTCGGTCCGTGAGCTGCGCAACGCCGGTATTCAGCCAGACGTGCTTGTGCTGCGCTCGGACCGCGAGCTGGACGACAGCCTGCGCCGCAAGGTCTCGCTGCAGACCGATGTCGAGTTCGACGCGGTCATCTCGGCTGTTGACTCGGCGTCGATCTACGAGGTGCCGCTGGGCATGCACGCCGAGGGCCTCGACCGCGTCGTCGCGCGTCAGCTGCAGCTGCCCGAGCCGGACGGTGGCGCGTTGGACCTGTCGGTCTGGCGTGGGATCGTCGACAAGGTGCGTCACATCCAGAGCAGCGGCGCCGCCGTGCGTATCGCGTTGGTCGGTAAGTACATCGAGCTCCCCGACGCGTACCTGTCGGTCGTCGAGTCTTTGAAGCACGCGGGCCTCGCCCACGGGGTCGACGTCGACATCGACTGGGTCTCAGCCGACGAGCTCGACAGCGAGAACGCGCGGGATCGGCTCGGTCGCGCAGACGGGATCTTGGTCCCCGGTGGCTTCGGCTACCGCGGCGTCGAGGGCAAGATCGAGGCCGCCCGCGTCGCGCGCGAGCACGAGGTGCCGTATCTCGGCCTGTGCCTTGGGCTGCAGGCAGCGACCATCGAGTTCGCCCGCAACGTCGTGGGGCTGCAGGACGCGAACTCCTCAGAGTTCCAGCCAGGATGCGAGCACCCGGTCATCGACCTGATGCACGACCAGCGCGATGTCGAGGACATGGGTGGCACGATGCGCCTCGGTGCGTATCCGGCAAAGCTCGCGGAGGGCAGCAAGGTGCGCGAGGCGTACGGCGAACCTGTCATCTACGAGCGTCACCGTCACCGATTCGAGTTCAACAACCGATACCGCAAGCAGTTCGAGGAGGCAGGCTTCGTGTGCAGCGGTGTCTCGCCCGACGAACGGCTGGTCGAGTTCGTAGAGCTCACCGATCACCCGTTCTTCATCGCGACGCAGGCGCACCCGGAGTTCAAGTCTCGACCGAACCGTCCGCACCCGCTGTTTGATGGCTTCATCGGCGCTTCGATGCAGCGGCGCCGTGAGACCTCCGGCGTGCTACCCGTGGAAGTGCCGGACTTCCCCGACCTCGATGAGACCACGGTCGCTGAGCTAGAGCAGGCGGCTCGGGTCGGCGAGGCGTGACCCCGATCGGGTCCGGTATCTCTGGGGACGGCGGGGGATGGTTCGAGACGGTCGCGTCGCGGATCGCGCACGCCGGCCACGTCACCGTGCGCATCGACACTGTTGCAGCTGCAGACGGCACGACCGTGGAGCGTGAGGTCGCGACACCGCCGAACGCGGTCGCGATCGTCGCGCTGTTCGAGGGCGATGTCGTGCTGGTGCGACAGCACCGCCAGCCGGTCGGTTCCACGCTGCTCGAGCTGCCCGCTGGTGTGCTGGACGTACCAGGCGAGGACGTGATGACAGCCGCCGCGCGCGAGCTGGCCGAGGAGGTCGGCCTCGTGGCAGGCACGATGACGGCGCTGACGACGATCTGGTCGTCGCCGGGCTGGTCGGCCGAGCGCGTCACGATCGTCTTGGCCACCGATGTGCGACCGTGCCCACCACCACCTGGCTTCGTGCCGCATGCCGAGGAAGCCGCGATGGAGATCGTCCGGCTCCCGCTTGCTGCCACGATCGAGGCGGTGCACGACGCGACGATCACCGACGCCAAGACCGTCGTCGGGGTGCTGCTCGCCGCGGCACGCACCGCGTGACAGATCCCCCAACGGTCGCGTCTATGGCTCCGTCAGCGATGTCGAAGGCATGGATCGTTGCGGTCGCAGCTGCGGGCCGCTCGCCCCACACCGTGGCCGCGTACGAGGGTGACGTGGGGCAGTACGTGCGCCACCTTGACGCGGCGCATGTGCGTGATATTCGCCGCGTCGGGCCTGAGGACGTCGAGGACTTTGTGCGCGCCTTCGCAACGGCGCCGGGACGGAGCGGCAAGATCCGTGCTGACAGCACGGTGGCGCGGGTCGTGTCGGCCGTCCGGAGCTTTCATGCCTGGGCGGCGGACTGTGGGTTGACGGTGGATGACCCTGCCGCCGCGATCCCATCGCCGGCAGCGGTGCGGGCGGCTCCGATGGTGCTCGAGCGGGACGAGATCGCGGCCTTGCTGGCGTCGGTGGACGGCGAGGACGTCGGTGCGCTGCGTGATCGCGCAGTCCTGTCGTTGCTGGCGGCGACCGGCATCCGTGCGGCGGAGGTCGTCGGTCTTGACACCGTCGACGTGCTGGACGGGGGCCGGCGGCTGGCTGTCGGCGGCGAGCGCCCGCGCCCGCTTCCGGTGGCAGATCCACGGGCGCTACGCGCGTGGGTTGCGCGGGGACGGCCGCTGGTGGGCGATGCCGACGGGGCACTGTTCCCGAACGCACGGGGGACACGCCTTACCCGGCAGTGGATCTGGCGGTTGGTCACGGACCGGGCGCGGTCCGTCGACCTGCCTGCGGGCACCTCCCCACGCACGCTGCGCAACACCTTCGCGGCGCTGGAGCGCGCTGCGGGCACCCCCGAGCCGGTCGTGCTGGAGCTGCTCGGGCGCACCCCATGGACCGGGTTGGCTGACGACGCCTAGGATGCACGATCCACGAGCGACCATCTTGTTCCGCCGCGACCCTGGAGTCACGTTGCAGATCTTGACCGATTTGGTCGGCGCGCATCGTCGGTGGGTGTGGCGGCGAGCACGGGCGGGCTTGACGTGACGCCGCGGCTGGAGCCTGGCGTGCTGATCGCCCGCAAGCGCGACGGTGGTGAGCTGTCTGCAGCTGAGCTGGATCAGCTCGTCACCGCGTACCTCGCCGATGATGTGTCAGACGCTCAGATGTCGGCGTTCCTGATGGCAGGGCTGATCCGAGGCTTCACAGACGCCGAAGCGACCGCGTTGACCGAGAGCTACCTGCGGTCGGGCGACGTGGTGGACCTGTCGGCGCTGCGCGGGCCGACGGTCGACAAGCACTCCACGGGCGGCGTCGGCGACACGACCACGCTGGTGGTCGCACCGCTGCTGGCAGCGGTGGGCTGTCAGGTCGTCAAGCTGTCAGGCCGGGGGCTCGGGCACACCGGTGGGACGTTGGACAAGCTCGAGGCCATCGCAGGCTTCCGGGTCGACCTGACCCCGGCTGAGGTGCACACGCAAGTCGAGGAGATCGGCGTGGCCGTCGCAGCAGCCACCGCGACGCTGGTGCCCGCAGATAAGCGGATCTACGCGCTGCGTGACGTGACTGGCACCGTGCCATCACACGCGTTGATCGCGGCGAGCATCATGAGTAAGAAGCTTGCCGGTGGAGCCCAGCACATCGTGCTGGACGTGAAGGTCGGCGACGGTGCGTTCCTGCCAGATCTAGCGAGCGCCCGATTGTTGGCCGAGCGGTGCGTGGCGATCGGTGTTGCACACGGCCGCGCAACCTCGGCGCTTGTGACGGACATGAGCCAACCGCTCGGGCCGGCGATCGGAAACGCGCTGGAGGTGCACGCCGCGATCGACGTGTTGGCCGGTCGTGGCGGTGTGAGGTTGCGGGCAGTCAGCATCGCGCTCGCGGCCGAGGCGCTCGCGCTCACAGGGGTGCCACGACGTGAGGCGACCGCTCGCGTCACGTCGGCGCTCGACGACGGGACCGCGCTTATGACGTTCGCCCGGTGGGTTGAGCGGCAGGGCGGAGACCCCGCCGTCGCCGAGAATCCCAGCGCGTTGCTGCCGCAGGCGCCGGTCATCGCACGATGGCAGGCGCCCGCCGGCACCGTGCGATCCATCGCGACGCGGCGGCTGGGCGAGCTTGCCGGCCGGCTCGGCGCGGGCCGCATGCGGCACGACGACATCCTCGACATGCGCGTCGGCCTTATCTGTCACCTTGCGCTCGGGGAGGAAGTACCCGAGGGGCCGTCTATCGAGGTGCACGCCAGCACCGACGCGGACGCGGAGGGTGTCATCGCAGAGCTCGCACAGCTCATCGATGTGGGAGACGCAATCGCACCCCCGCCGCTCGTGCTTGCACGCATCACCGCCGATGGAGGCGCACGATGACAGACCGACCGTTCGTCGCACCGGGGCATCCTGGAGCGGATCCAGCCGCGTCCCCACCGGTCGCGCCACCACCAGTCGGGTGGCCCGGCGCCTCTGCGGGCAGCCCACCGCCTCCACCGCCACCACCACCACCGCCGCCGCCGCCGCCGCCGGCTTTCGGCGCCCCGGCTTTCGGCGCCCAGGCCGGCTCAGACGCGTGGTCGGGCGGGCGAATGATTCCGCTCCGGCCGATGCGGCTGGGCGAGATCTTGGACGCGTCGTTCAAGCTGTTCCGCAGCACGGCGCTGCAGTCTGCGTTGCTGGTTGCGATCACACTTGGCGCGTTCAGCGTGCTGAGCTCGTTCATCCTGCCGGTGCTGCCTGGGCCGTTTGACGTCGATGCGATCAACGGGCTCGCCATCAACGAGGCAGATATCGCGATTCGGTACGGGATGTTCGGGCTGGTGACGGTGCTGTCGCAGCTGCTGATCTACCCGTTGGTTCGGGGCGGTGTGACAGGCATCGCGTTGGCCGCTGACCGCGGGGGCGACAGCTCGTGGCAGGCGGGGCTGCGGCTCGGGCTCCAGCTGGCGGGTCGCCTGCTCGGGCTCGCGTTCCTGCTGTTGGCCTTCGGTCTTGGTGCGGCGTTGGTGATCGGCGTCGTGGTCGTGCTTCCGATCGCCGCGATGATCGCCGCTGACGTGATCATCCTGGCGGTGCTGTACGGGCTGGTGGCAGCTGTCGTGGTCAGTGCTGCCGCGCTGGTCGCCACAGCGCTGATCCGGCTGGCGGTTCCGGTTGTGGTTGTCGAGCACGTCGGGGCGATGCACGCGCTCCGCCGGTCGTACTCGCTCGTGCGCCCGCAGCTGCTGCGCATCATCGGCATCGTGCTGGTGACAGGGCTGTTGCTGGCTGTCATCGGCGGCGTGCTCAGCGTGCTGGCGGTGCCGTTCTCGCTGATGGGCGGGCGCGCTGCGCAGCTGGCGACCGGCGTGATCGGCACGATCGGGCTGATGGTGACTGTGCCGTTCGAGGCCAACATCGGCCTGCTGCTCTACGTCGATGCGAGGGTCCGCCACGAAGCGTTGGACGTCGCGGTGCTCACCGCCGAGCTGGACAGCGCATGATCTTCACGTGATCTGCGCATGATCGATCCGGAACAGATCCGTCAGGCCACTGAGGAGGTCTTGCGGAGCCCTGCCTACCGCGAGATCCCCGGCTCGCTGTGGAACCAAGGGATCGAGCGACTGCTCGGCTGGATCGCAGAGCTCGTCAACGACACGTTGGCGACCTCGACTGCAGGGCGGATCGGCCAGCTTGTGGCCCTCGCCGTTGTCGCCCTCGTGCTGGTGCTGCTTGTCTCAGCGCTGCTCGGGCTCCGGCGCCGCGGCGTGATCGACATCGTGGTTGACGATGTGTCCAACGCCAGCCGCGCCGAGCTGATGGAGGCTGCCGACGATCATCGTGCAGCCGGCAGGATGCAGGAGGCGGTGCGGGCGCGCTACGGCGCGCTTGTGGTGCTGCTGGCGGAGCGCGACGTGCTGCTGGCACGCCCCTCCACCACAGTTGGTGAGGTGGACGCCATCGTGGGGTCGGTGGTGCCGACGGCCGCGGCGGACGTCACGAGCGCGGGCCGAGCGCTCGCCGAGGTGGTGTATGGCCACCGTGCGGCGACGCTGGCCGATGACCGCGCGGTGCAGCATGCGCTGCGCACCTTGGAGCGGTCGCTCGAGGCCTCAGCGAGGCACCAATGAGCGCCCATGACGCTTTTGTGCGCGGCCAGTCTGCGGCAGCGCCGACTCGCAGCCGGTGGCTGGGACCGGGGCTCGCGCTGGCCATTCTTGGGGCGGTTGCCGTCGTCAGCTATCAGCCAGCGAGCGATGACGTCACGTTCGATCCCCGCTCGACCGGTGACACCGGGCTGGCGGCCACAGTGGACGTCCTCGAGGCGCTCGACGTGGATGTGGCGGTTGTGGACAGCATGCTGGACGCCAGCGCCGCCGACACGGTGCTGATCGCCCCGCTCGGGTGGAGTGAGGAGGAGATCTTCGAGCTCGCGTCTTTGGGACCGCGCGTCATCGCCGTCGCACGACCCGACGACGAGTCGGTGTCGGCTCCGGTCGCGTTCGGCGGGATCGGGTTGGTGACGCTTGACGTGGCGTGCACGCTGCTGCCGGACGTCGCTGTTTTGCGGTCCGGGAGCTGGGGTGGCTGGCAACAGGTCGAGGGCGCGGTGGCTGCCGATGCAGATCGGTGCCTCACCGAGGACCGCGCCGTATGGCTGACGCGGGTCGACGTCGGAGCTGGTGAGCTGATCGCGCTCGGGACGATGGAGCCGTTCCTGAACGCGCGCCTCTTCGACAGCGACGCCAGCATCGCGTTGGTGCGGCTGCTGGCACCGACCGGTGACGAGGTCGTACGGCTCGTCGCTGCACCGCAACGGACGGCCGAGCTGACGCTGTTCGACATCGTGGACCCGCGCTGGTTTGACGCGGCGTGGCTCTCGCTGGCAGCGCTGCTGGTGCTGGCGCTCAGCCGGGGGCGGCGGCTCGGAACACCGGT
>JBLFZR010000046.1:0-10682 GCA_047610595.1 Nitriliruptoraceae bacterium
GGGACCAGCGCGGTGACCGACATCAACGAGCGTTCGACAGCCTTGGGGCCCTCGTCGGTTGCCACAGTCTCTTCGAGGCACTTGGTCACGAAGATCTTGCTGACGCTCGCCAGCAGCTTGATCGAGGTGACGACGTTGGTCGCCATCATCGGGATCATCACGTTCAGCTCGAGCTCACCTGACAGCCCACCGACGGTGACCGCAGCGTCGTTGCCGATGACCTGTGCGCCGACCTGGCGGACGGCCTCGGGGATCACCGGGTTCACCTTGCCTGGCATGATCGAGGAGCCGGGCTGGATCGCCGGGAGGCTGATCTCGAACAGGCCGGTGCGGGGGCCCGACGACAGCCAGCGCACGTCGTTGGCGATCTTGATCAGCGACACCGCGATCGTCTTGCACGCGGCGGACAGGTCCACCAGCGCGTCGCGCGAGCCCTGCGCCTCGAAGTGGTCCTCCGCCTCACGGAAGCCGATGCCGGTGCGCTCGGCGACGAGACCGATCGTGCGCGAGGCGAAGCCGGGAGGGCAGTTGAGACCGGTGCCGACGGCGGTGCCGCCGAGCGCGAGCTCCTCGATCGAGGCCAGCGCGTTGCGGAGCCGCCGGACGCCCAGCACGATCTGGCGCTGGTAGCCGCCGAACTCCTGACCGAGGGTGACCGGCGTCGCGTCCATCAGGTGGGTGCGACCCGGCTTGACGACGTCCTTCCATGCCGTGGCCTTGCGGCCCAGCGAGGCAGCCAGCTGCTCGAGCGCGGGGATCAGCTGGTGGACGGTGAGGGTCCCGACCGCGATATGGCAGGCGCTCGGGAAGGTGTCGTTGGACGACTGCGAGGCGTTCACATGGTCGTTGGGGTGGACCGCGTTGGACTCCAACGGCTCGCCGAGCAGCTGCTTGGCCCGGTTGGCGATGACCTCGTTGGCGTTCATGTTGGTCGACGTGCCGGACCCGGTCTGGAAGACATCGATCGGGAAGTGACGGTCGAGCTGCCCACCGATGACCTCGTCGGCGGCCGATCGGATCGCGTCGCCCTGTGTGGCGTCGATGACGCCCGTCTCTTGGTTTGCGGTGGCGGCGGCCCACTTCAGCAGCGCCATCGCGTGCACGATCTCGGCCGGAACCGGCTGGCCGGAGACGGGGAAGTTCAGGACGGCGCGCTGCGTGCTCGCGCCCCAGAGGGCGTCGGCGGGCAGCTCCATCTCGCCCATGGTGTCGTGCGCGATACGGACGTCGGTCATCGTAAGTTCCGAGGATCTGGTGCAGGTGCGGGACGTGCGGAGTCAACCAGACTGGTACGCGTCAGAGGAATTCGTCCTCTCCGCGAGCGCCAAGCACAAGCGAAGGCCCCGCGGTGGGCGGGGCCTTCGCTTGTGCTTTGTCTGGGCTGTTGTTCAGGCGGCCTGGTTGCGCAGGCTTGCCATCAGGGAGTCCCAGCTTGCGACGAAGGACTGCTTGCCCTGCTCCTGGAGCTGCTGGCCGAGGCCGTTGACGTCGACACCGGCGTTGGCGACGACGGCGACGTCGAGGGCAGCGGCGCCACCGTCAGCTGGCAGGCCGGCAGGAACGGTGCCGTGGTCTGCGAACGCGATCAGGGTGTTGACCGGCATGGTGTTGACGGTGTTATCCGCAGCCAGCTGCTCGACGTACATGGTGTCTGGCAGCGCCGGGTCCTTGGTCGAGGTGGACGCGAACAGCAGGCGCTGTGGGGTGGCGCCGGCGACGGCCAGCACGGCGAACCGGTCGCTGGATAGCAGCTCGCGGTACGCGGCGTAGGCGGCGGCGCAGACGGCCACGCCGAGCTTGTTGTGGTGCTCAGTGGGCAGCTCGGCGTTGGCGGCGACGTCCCAGCGTGACACGAAGATGGATGCGACCGATGGGAGGTTGGTCAGCGACCCGCCAGCAGCGTGGCGCTGCTCGAGGCCGACGATCCAGGCCTCGACCTGGGCCAGGTACTGCTCGACCGAGAACAGCAGAGTCACGTTGACCGGGATGCCGGCTGCGATGGTCGAGGTGATCGCGGGCAGGCCAGCGGGCGTGCCCGGGATCTTGATCATCAGGTTGGGGCGGTCGGCCCGTGCGAACAGCTCGGCGGCCTGCGCGGTCGTGGCGGCAGCGTCGTCAGCGAGCGTCGGCGACACCTCAAGCGAGACGCAGCCGTCAAGGCCGCCGGTCTGCTCGAACACCGGGGCGAACAGGTCGGCGGCGCGCTGCAGGTCCTGGATCGCCAGCTCGAAGAACAGCTCCTCGGGGTCGGTCATGCCGCCCGCGACCAGCTCGGCGATGGCCGCGTCGTACAGGTCGCTGCCCGCGATGGCCTTGTCGAAGATTGACGGGTTGCTGGTCAGGCCGGTGACGGCCCAGTCAGCGATCCGGGTCGCGATCGTGCCGTCATCAAGCTGGTCACGGCGGATGTCATCCTGCCAGATGCTCTGGCCGAGCTCTGCGAGGCGAGCGAGCGGGTTCATCGGTGATCCTTGGCGCGTTGTGGCACGGGGCATGGCAGGGAAAGCATGCGGAGAGGTTGCCGTATAACACCCCGCCAGCGCGCTCAGGCGCGACCACGTGCGCGCCGGGCGACCTCGACGAGCGCTCGGGTGGACGCATCGAGCTCCGATAGCTCTGGTGCCTCGTCGGCGACGAGGTGCCCCAGCAGCTCTCCGGCGAGCACCTTGCCGAGCTCGACGCCCCATTGGTCGAACGCGTTGATGTCCCACAGCGCGGCGAGAGCAGCGACCTTCTGTTCGTACAGCGCCACCAGCGCACCGAGCGTGAACGGGGTCAGCTCGTCGAGCAAGATCGTCGAGGACGGGCGGTCGCCGGGGAACGTCCGGTGGGCCACGAGCGCCGGTGTTACCCCGGCCGCGGCCACCTCATCGGAGGTTTGTCCGAACGCCAAGGCCTGCCCCTGCGCGATCATGTTGGCCAGCAGCTGATCGTGGTGGTCTGCCGCGTCGTGCGCCGGTCGCAGCACGGCGATCAGATCTGCGGGGACCAGGTGCGTGCCCTGATGTAGCAGCTGGAAGAACGCGTGCTGGCCGTCGGTCCCTGGCTGCCCCCACACGATCGCGCCGGTGTCGTGCTCGACCGGCATCCCGTCCAAGGTCACGCGCTTGCCGTTGGACTCCATCTCGAGCTGCTGGAGGTACGCGGGGAGCCGTCCGAGGCGCACGCTGTACGGCAAGATGGCTTGCGACTGCGCGCCGAGGTGGTTGCCGTACCAGAGCTGCAGCAGCGCGAGCTGAATCGGGAGGTTGTGGCTGACCGGTGCTTGGACCGCGTGCTGGTCCATGGCGTGCATGCCGTCCAGCAACGAGCGGAAACCGGTGGGCCCGATGGCGCACAGCAGCGAGATTCCGACCACGGAGCTGACCGAGTAGCGGCCGCCGACCCAGTCCCAGAAGCCGAGCATGGTGGTGGTGTCGATGCCGAACGCGGCTACGCGTTCGGCGTTGGTGGACACGGCGAGGAAGTGCTGGGGCACGGCGCTCTCGCCAAGCGCGGCTACGACCCACCGCCGCAGCGTGCGGGCGTTGGTGAGCGTCTCGGTCGTGCCGAACGATTTGCTGACGATGATCACGAGCGTGGTCGCAGGGTCAAGGCCGTGCACGGCGTCGCGCGCGTCGTCGGGGTCGACGTTGGACACGAACCGCACGTCGAGGTCCACGTCGACGTGATCGCGCAGGGCCTCGTGCAAGAAGCGCGGGCCCAGGTCCGATCCGCCGATCCCAACGTTGATGATGGTTCGGATCTGCTCGCCGGTGGCCCCGCGCCAGGCGCCGGACCGGATCTGTTGCGCGACCGCGATCGCCCGGTCGAGCTCGGCGTGCACCACGGGCACGACGTCGGTGCCGTCGAGGGTGAGGTGCGCCTCGCGCGGCAGTCGCAGCGCGGTGTGCAGCGCGGCTCGATCCTCGGTGACGTTCACACGCTCTCCCGCCTGCGTGGCCTGGAGCCGGGTCAGCACCCCGCGTTCGTCAGCGAGCGTCTCGAGCGCGTGCTGCACGTCATCGATGATGAGGTGGCGTGACAGGTCCGCGGTCAGCCCCGCGACCCGAAACGTCCGGCGCGTTGCCCGGGTGGCGTCGTCGGCGAACAGCCGCCGCAGCGATGGGCGCGGGCGCGCCGCGGCTGCCGTCAGCACCGACCAGCTCGGGCTGTGGGTCAGCTCGGGCACCGTCACGCTTCCTCCACGTCGTAGCCGTGGCCCCGCATCTGGGCGATCACATCGAGCACGTGCTCGGGGCCGCGTGCCTCCAGCTCGACGACAACCTCGACCATTCCCAGACCGATCCAGTCGCGCAGCCGGTGATGTTCAACGGTCACGACGTTCGACCGGGCGGCGGCCAGCCGGTTTAACAGCGTCGCCAACGAGCCTGGACTGTCAGGGATGCGAGCCCGCAGCGCCACGTAGCGGCGCTCCTCGGTGAGCCCGATCGAGATCATCGTGCGCAGCACCAGCGGGTCGATGTTGCCGCCGGTCAGCATCACGGCCGCCGGGGTCTCGATCTCGACCGCCTTCGCGATCAGGGCACCCAACGCGATCGCGCCAGACGGTTCCACCAGCTGCTTCGCGCGCTCGAGCAGCAGCAGCACCGCGCGGCTGGTGGTGGCGTCATCGACCAGCACCACCTCGTCGACCAGGTCACGGATGTGCGGGAGCGTCAGGTCGCCAGGGCGCTTGACCGCGATGCCGTCAGCGATCGTGTCAACCTCGTCTAGACGGAGCGGGCGTCCGGCCGCCAGTGACGGCGCGATGGAGGCGGCCCCGGCCGCTTGCACGCCGATGATCCGCAGGTCGGGCAACGCTGCGCGCATCGCGACTGCGACGCCCGAGATCAGGCCGCCGCCTCCGACCGGGACCAGCACCGTCTTCAGCTGCGGTGCCTGCTCTGCGAGCTCAAGACCGAGGGTCCCCTGTCCGGCGATGATGTCACGGTGGTCGAACGGGTGCACGAGCACGCGGCCCACCTCGTCGGCGAACTCCTGTGCGGCTGTGAGGCAGTCATCCACCGCCCCGTCGATAAACCGCACCTCCGCGCCGTAGGAACGCGTCGCGGCCACCTTTGGCAGTGGGGCGTTGGACGGCATGAACACCGTCGAATCGACGCCTAGCAGCTGTGCCGCCAGAGCGACACCCTGCGCGTGGTTGCCCGCGCTGGCTGCGACCACCCCGGCCCGCTTCTGGTCGTCCGACAGCCGGGAGATCCGGGTGTAGGCGCCCCGGATCTTGAATGAACCGGTTCGTTGCAGGTGTTCACACTTGAGGAGCACCTGCCCGCCGACCAGCTTCGAGACATGCCGAGAGTCTTCCAGCGGGGTTCGCAGGGCGATGCCGTCCAGCGCGACCCGTGCCTCACGGATCTCTTCGATGGTCACCAGCGGGACGTCGTGGCCCATGTGAGTGGCTCCTGAGGTGTGTGGCTGCGCAAGGGGCTTGCGCGCCTGCCGACGGGTATGGGGGCGACGGTGCGCCCTGCGCTGCGAGCGACGTTGTTGCGCTCGACCGATGTAGATGAGGTGCTGGTGTGAAAGACGAGATCCTCAAAGAGTTCGTGGTCGAAGCGACCGAGGCGCTCGACATGCTGGACATTGAGCTGATCGAGCTTGAGGGTGACCCCGAGTCGACCGCGACGCTGTCATCGATCTTCCGCCGGGTGCACACGATCAAGGGTACGTGCGGATTCCTCGGGTTCGTGAGGCTAGAGACCGTCACGCACACGGGTGAGAACCTGCTGGCGAAGCTTCGCGACGGCGAGATCTTGGCAACACCCGCCGTCGTGTCGGTGCTGCTGGAGCTGGTGGACGCCGTGCGCGAGACAGTAAGTCTGATTGTCACGACCGGGCGCGATGGCGGCGTTGATCACAGGGTGTTGTTGGACAAGCTCACCGCGCTGACCACCGGTGACGCTGTCAAGGAGGACGCACCGGTCGAGCAGGACGAGCCGGAGGCCGCGGGGTGGGTCTCCGATATCACGTCACTGAGGATCGGTGACATCCTGGCTGAGGGGGGCGCGCTGTCGGCGGGGGATGTTGATCGTGCGCTCGCGCGTCAGTCAGAAGGCGACCCACGGCACGTCGGCGACCAGTCGATCCGCGTAGATGTGCAGCTGCTCGACACGCTGACGAACCTCGTGGGCGAGCTGGTGCTCAACCGTAATCAGATCTTGCAGCACACCGCGCAGATGCAGGACGTCGGGCTTGCGGAGACACTGCAGCGGCTGGAACTGATCACGACCGAGCTCCAAGACGGCGTGATGCAGACCCGTATGCAGCCGATAGAGAACGCCTGGGCGAAGTATCCGCGGGTCGTACGCGACCTAGCCAAGCTGTGTGGCAAGGAGGTCGGTCTGCAGCTGCACGGCCATGAAACCGAGCTGGACAAGACGCTGCTGGAAGCCGTGAAGGACCCGCTTACTCACATCGTGCGTAACGCCATCGACCATGGGATCGAGTCGCCCCAGGTGCGTGAAAGTCGGGGCAAGGACCGCAAGGGTCTTGTCAGCCTCAACGCCTACCACGCGTCCGGTCAGGTCATCATCGAGGTCTCCGATGACGGGGGCGGCATCGACCCGATCCGTGTTCGGGACCTCGCCGTCGCGCACGGTGTCATCACCGAGGCGCGGGCCGAGAAGATGTCGCGTCGCGAGATGACCGAGCTGGTCTTCGCCCCAGGCTTCTCGACCGCCGAGGATGTGAGCAACCTCTCGGGCCGCGGCGTCGGAATGGACGTTGTGCGAACGAACATCGAGCGGATCGGCGGCACCGTTGATCTGCAGTCGTCGCTTGGCGAGGGCACGACGATCCGATTGAAGATCCCGCTCACGCTGGCGATCATCCCAGCGCTGGTGGTGCGTTGTGAGGGGGCGAAGTTCGCCATACCGCAGATCTCGCTGCTCGAGCTCGTCCGACTCAACGGTGGGCCGGACGCCGTCGAGTCGGTGCACGGAGCGCCGGTCTACCGGCTCCGTGGGACGCTGCTGCCGCTGGTGTTCCTCAACGAGCAGCTCTCTGACAGCCACGTTGAGCCCACCGGTGATCACATCGTCGTGGTGCAGTCGGGCGAGGGGACGTTCGGCCTGGTTGTCGATGAGGTCGAGGACACCTCCGAGATCGTGGTGAAGCCGCTCGGCACGCTGCTGCGAGAGATCGCGGTGTTCGCCGGCGCGACGATCATGGGCGACGGACAGATCGCGCTGATCCTTGATGTGGTCGGCATCGCTGCGCAGGCCGGGCTCGGAAGCGAGCGCCGCGACTCGCACGAGAAGCCCGACCTCGACCAGGTGCTGCTCGATGTGGATGCCCAGCCGCTGTTGCTGTTTCGGCTGTCATCGGCGCGGACGTTCGCCCTGCCGCTCTCGCAGGTCGTGAGGCTTGAGGAGCTCGACCCGACCGCGATCGAACGGTCCGGTGGGGAAGATGTCGTCCAGTGCCGCGGTCACATCCTGCCGCTTCGGCACGTCGCAGACGTGCTCGAAGGAGGCCGTCGCCCGGACCGTGCGCCAGAGAAACCGGTGCGTGTCATCATCCACAACCGGGACGGTCGCGATGTCGGCCTGGTCGTCGGAACAATCGCCGACATCGTGCACCAGCATCTGACCGTCACGGGCGACGTCGAGGCGCCGGGGTTGTCCGGCTCGGCCGTCATTGATGGCGTCGTGACCGATGTGGTCGACATCGATGGGCTGCTCGAATGCTTGGGCACCCTTACCACGCCCCCCACCTGAGGAGTCGCGTATGCATCCCACCCAGCTCTGCACGCTCGTGGTCGGTAGCGCTCTGTTCGGCGTCGACGTCCTGCGGGTGCAAGAGGTCATTCGGAGCCAGCCGATGACCAACGTCCCGCGTGCACATCCCGCCGTTGGCGGCCTTATCAACCTGCGCGGTCAGATCGTCACGGCCATCGACCTGCGTGCCCGGCTCGGCCTGCCGTCCTCGACCGCCCCCGAGCCGCTGATGCACGTCGTTGTGCGCACCGATGAGGGTGCGGTGAGCTTTCTTGTAGACGACGTCGGCGATGTCATCGAGCTGGCGTCATTGAAGCGGGAGCGGGCCCCCGACACCCTTGCCCCGCACATGCGTGAGCTGATTACAGCTGTCTACAAGCTTGACGACGCGTTGCTGCTGCAGCTGGATGCTGACCGTTTGGTCGAGCTTCCCTCACACGCGTACGACGACATCGCGTCCTGATATTTTGGCTCGGAGAGCTGCCGGGAAACCCTCTGAGGAGGCCTGCATGCGTGTGGACGTCGCTCGAGCGCTCGCGCTGCTGCCGCGCGTCCGCGACGCGCAGGCCAACGTGTGCGTGCGGTCTTGTTGGAAGTCGACTGGGGTGCTGTCGTGAACGGCCCCGAGAAGATCCGGATCCTTGTCGTGGATGACAGCGTCATCGCGCGCCGATTCATCACCCGCCGCCTTGCGCAGGACGATGAGATTGACGTCATCGGAACGGCTGCATCGGGAGCCACGGCGCTTGCGCGCATTCGCCGCGATCCTCCGGACGTCGTGATTCTTGACGAGGAGATGCCTGACATGCGTGGGCGTGACGTGCTGAAGGTCATCCGTTCCGAGCACCCGACCGTCGCGGTCGTGATGTTCTCGGGGCACATCGGCCGCACGACGCAGGCCCGCTTTGAGGCGCTCCTGCTGGGCGCTGACGACGCCGTTGCGAAGCCGACCGCGTCTGGTGGTCACATCTCAGATGAGCATCCCATCTGGTCGGAGCTGCTCCGTAAGGCCAAGGCGGCGGCACGTAGCGCCACCCGCGGAGGCGTCAGCATGCACATCGCCCGGACCTCGCTGCCGCCGCCGTCGCTGCCGTCGCTGCCGTCGCCGCCGCCGTTGTTGCGTCCTGTTCGGCGGCGCGCTGCCGTTGCTGCCGTGGGAGCCAGCCACCCAGCTGGCATCGGCGTCTGCGTCATCGGTTCCTCCACCGGCGGGCCAGACGCCCTTCGGGTGCTTTTCTCGGCCTTGCCACACGATTTCCCGCTTCCGATCTTGATCGCGCAGCACATGCCGCCGGACTTCACCAAGCTGCTGGCAGACCGACTGAACGGGCACGCAGCCCTGACCGTGGTGGAGGCCACCGGCGGGGAGCAGCTGCGTGCCGGCACGGCCTACCTCGCCCCTGGTGATACGCACCTCGTTATCAAGGGTCGCGCTCTCGGCTGCGAGACCAGCCTGCAGCATGGCCCGCCCGAGAACTCCTGCAGGCCCGCTGCGGACGTGCTGTTTCGCAGCGCCGCCGAGGTCTTCGGTGCCCGCACCGTTGCCTGTGTGATCAGCGGGATGGGGCGGGACGGGATGCTCGGAGCCATCGACTTGCACCACGCCGGTGCCACGATCATCGCCCAAGACCAGGCCACCAGCGTGGTCTGGGGTATGCCAGGTGCGGTCGTAAACGCCGGTGTGGCGCACAAGGTTCTGCCGCTGTCGCAGATCGCGGCTGAGCTGACGGCGTCCGCCCGAGGAATCGTGTCACGGGGATCGCGCCGTCGGGAGGTGAGCGCATGAGCGGCATGCTGCCCCAGGAGCTCCAGGAGTTCCGCGTCTTGCTCAAAGCCCGCTCTGGCATCGACCTCGGGGACGGCAAGGAGTACCTCGTCGTCAACCGCCTCGCGCCGCTCGTACGGCAGCGCGGGGGCACGCTGTCAGAGCTGCTGCGCGAACTGCCGTTCGACCGTGCGCTGTGCGACGAGGTCATCGACGCGATGACCACCAACGAGACGTCGTTCTTCCGTGACCTGCATCCGTTCGAGTCGCTGCGTACCAAGCTCATCCCTCAGATCATGGAGAAGAACCGCGCCACCAAGCAGCTGCGCATCCTGTCGGGGGCATCGTCCACCGGGCAGGAGGCGTACTCGCTGGCGATGATGCTTCGCTCGAGCTTCCCCGAGCTCAACAGCTGGCGCGTGGGCATCCAAGGCATAGACCTGTCGCGGCACGCTGTCGCGCGGGCGCAAGAGGCGCGCTACAGCCAGCTGGAGATCAATCGCGGGCTGCCAGTCGCGAACCTGCGCTACTTCCGAAGGGAAGGCCGCAGCTTCGTCGTGGTCGATGAGCTGCGTGCGTTGTGTGAGTTTAAGCAGATGAACCTGATCGAGAGCTGGGGCCCGCTGGGTCCGTTCGATCTCTCGCTGATGCGCAACGTCCTGATCTACTTCGACGTGCCGACGAAGGAGGCGATCTTGCGCAAGCTCGTCAACGTGACCGTCCCCGGTGGCGTCGTCATGCTGGGCTCGTCCGAAACGACTCTCAGCTTGGACGTGGCGCTGACGCCGGAGCGTGTGGGCAGCTCAACCGTGTTTCGAACCCCTGACAGGAGCGCGTCACTATGGGTCTCGCCCGCGATGGCGCCGACGAGCTAACCGTCGAGACCGGGGCGCCCCGCATCGTGCTAGGTCAGGCCAGCTCGGCGACCTCAACCAGCACGGTCGTCAGGTCGAAGTCCTTGGGCGTGAACACGGCGGCGACTCCGAGCTCGCGGAGCAAGGCAGCGTCAGACGGCGGGATGATCCCGCCGGCGATGACCGGCACGTCATGTCCGGCGGCGCGCAGCCCCTGTACGACCCGTGGGATCAGCTCCATATGCGAGCCGGACAAGATCGACAGCCCGACCAGTGACACGTCCTCGTCCACGGCGGCACGCACGATCTGGTCGGGGGTGAGACGGATGCCCTCGTACACGA
>JBLFZR010000047.1:0-10672 GCA_047610595.1 Nitriliruptoraceae bacterium
GGCATCGCTGGCATGACGTTGGGCTCGTTGTAGACGGTCAGGTAGTACAGCACGTCCTCGCCGCCGGTGACCTCTTCGTCGGTGAACATCCGACGGATGCCGTCCTCGACCAGCACCGAGATCTCGTACGCGAACGAGGGGTCGTACGCCTCGACACCCGGGTTGGTCTGGGCGATCAGCAACGAGTGGCGGTCCTGGTGTTGCAGACCTTCGCCGTTGAGTGTGGTGCCGCCGGCCGTCGCGCCGATCAGGAACCCGCGGCAGCGCTGGTCTGCGGCCGACCAGATCGAATCGGCCGTGCGCTGGAAGCCGAACATCGAGTAGAAGATGTAGACGGGCAGGATCGCTTCGCCGTGGGTCGAGTACGTCGACCCGGCGGCGTGGAACGAGGCCATCGAGCCGGCCTCGGTGATGCCTTCGTGGAGGATCTGGCCGGTCTTGGATTCCTTGTACGACAGGAGCAGATCACGGTCGACTGACTCGTAGGTCATGCCGTGCGGCGAGTAGATCTTCAGCGATGGGAACAGCGAGTCCATCCCGAAGGTGCGGGCCTCGTCGGGGATGATCGGGACGATCCGCGGGCCGAGGCCCTTGCCATCGGTGCCTTTGAACCGGAACAGGGGCTTGAGTTGACGCACGAACGCCTGTGTCGTCGCGACCGGCTGGTTGCCCGACCCTTCCTTCAGCTCGTCGTACGCAGACGACGGAGGTAGCTCCGGGAACTCGAAGTCAACGCGTCGCTCGGGGACAGCGCCGCCGAGCGCCTCGCGCTGCTGGCGCAGATAGACCATCTCTGGCGCGTCATCAGCCGGTTTGACGTACGGCGGCAAGTCCGACTCGAGCGCCTCGTCGGAGACGTCGATCCCAAGGCGGTCGCGGAACCCCTTCAGGGCGTCTGTCGACAGCTTCTTCATCTGGTGCACGGCGTTGCGGGCTTCGAAGTCCGGCCCGAGCGTCCAGCCCTTGATGGTGTGGGCGAGGATGACGGTGGGGGCGCCGTTGGTCTTGGTCGCTGCGTCCATCGCCGCGTACACCTTCATCGCGTCGTGACCACCGCGTGGCAGCTTGACGATCTCATCGTCCGAGAGGTGCTCGACGAGCTTGAGCAGTCGGGGATCGGTGCCGAAGAAGTCCTCGCGGATGTAGCTGCCGGGCCCGAGGGTGTAGCTCTGGAACTGCCCGTCAGGCACCTCGTTCATCCGGTTGATCAGCACACCGTCGACGTCACGCGACAGCAGCTCGTCCCACTGCGAGCCCCAGACACACTTAATGACGTTCCAGCCGGCCCCGCGGAACACGCCCTCCAGCTCCTGGATGATCTTGCCGTTGCCGCGCACCGGCCCGTCCAGCTGCTGCAGGTTGCAGTTGATAACGAAGGTGAGGTTGTCCAGCCCCTCGCGCCCGGCCACGGCCAGCGCGCCAAGCGTTTCTGGCTCGGCCGTCTCTCCGTCGCCGCCGAAGAACCAGACACGCTGGTCGGAGGTGTCAGTGATGCCGCGGTTGTGCAGGTAGCGGTTGAAGCGCGCCTGGTAGATCGCGTTGAGCGGGCCGAGTCCCATCGACACCGTCGGGAACTCCCAGAACTCAGGCATCAGACGCGGGTGCGGGTACGACGACAGTCCGCCGCCGTCGACCTCACGACGGAACGCGTCCATCTGATCGGTCGAGAGCCGGCCTTCGAGGAAGGCGCGGGCGTACACCCCGGGCGAGGCGTGGCCCTGGAAGTAGATGTGGTCGCCGCCGCCGGGGTGGTCCTTGCCACGGAAGAAGTGGTTGAACCCCATCTCGTACAGCATCGCAGCCGAGGCGTAGGTGCCGATGTGGCCGCCGACGTGGTGGCCGAGCTCGGCGCGGTGGACCATCACCGCCGAGTTCCAGCGGACCAGCTGACGGATCCGGGCCTCCATCGCCATGTCGCCGGGGAACTCCGGCTCACGCTCGGGCGGGATGCTGTTGATGAAGTCGGTCGTCGTCAACGACGGGATACCGATGTTGGACTCGCGCGCTCGTTCGAGGAGCTTGAGCATCAGAAAACGGCCGCGCGTGCGGCCGAGCTGCGACACCACAGAGTCGAACGACTGGAGCCACTCGGCCGTTTCAGTCGGATCGATGTCCGGATGCTGGCTGCGCAGTCCATCGATCAGCGTCGCCGCCTCTGCGAACGCCTGCTGCTCGCGCATCTCGGCCATCTCACAACTCCCGTTATCGGTCCACCATCTAACTCAAGCGGACACTAACGGCGAACGTCGGCCGGCGGGCTGGTGGGACGCGCACGCGCACACCCACGGGGTGGCGCGGTAGCGGGGGCTTAGATGCCGTCATCGAGCGCGAGCCGTGAGAGCTCGCGCAGGAACTCCGACACGTCCTCGGGGCGTGGCCGCGGCCGCTGTGTCGTCGTGGGTCGGGTGGCAGCCGGTTCGGAGTACGCGTCAGCAACGGGCGTGTTGGCAGCTGTGGCTGCCGGCACATCCCCGGTTTCCGGGCTTCCACGCAGCCCTGCAAGCTCGTCGGAAACGCTGGCACGATCGTCGGAGGTCGTCGTGTTGCGGGTCGCGACGGGAGGGGGCTCTGCCTTCGGTTCGGGGTTGCCGCCGGGCTGCTGCGTCGGCGCCGGCGAGAGATCGTCCAGCCACGATGTGTCCGCCCAGACATCGTTGGCCACCCCCGCGCTGGTGCGAGTTACGGCGGCCGTCGGAGGCGATGGCTCCACGCTGTCGCCCAGCGTGTCGCCCAGCGTGTCGCCCAGCGTGTCGCCCTGCTCCCCGCCCATGACCCATAGCTCGGGCCCGTCATCGAAGTCGTCCTGCTCGAACATCTCGGAGGTCTCGTCCACGACAGGCCTCGTCCTATCGGGCGACCTATCGGGCGTCTTGGGGGCCGTCCCGGGGGTGCTGGGCGCTGTCACCCGGGGCCCGCGCGTCTCGGCATCGGGCATGGTCCGACGCGCAACCTCGGCAGGGAGGCCGGCAGGGACTTCGATCAGGGCGTGCCCGGTGCCGTCGTCGCCGTCGATGAAGAACCAGCTCGAGGCGCCTGCCGTGACGCCCGACACGAGCTGCGCTACGAGCGCCTCGACCGCCGTGGCCCGGGAGACCGGGTCATCGTCGCGTGGGGGTGGCCCGTCGTGGGGGCCGATCATCGCGGTGCGACCGCCGCGCAACAGCACCGCGATGCCGCCTGCGTCGGCCGATGTGAGCAGGCCCGTGGCGCGCTCGTCCGCGAGGCGTAGAAGCGCCGCGGTGTACGTCTCGGTGTCCAGTGCAGTCATGGCAGAATCGTATCCATCACGGCTCGGGATACCGCGACAGCGGGGAACGGCAGCACATCGTGCCGGATGCTGGCATGATGACGGGCAGACGAACCGGATGACGCATGACCGACGATCGCACGGCCGACCTCACTGTCATGTCCGTGGCCGAGCTGCGACAGCGACGTGATGCGGTTCGCGACCGGGGGGAAGCCTTGTCCTACCGGCGGCGATTGCTGCAGGCGCAGATGGACATCGTGGAGCAGCTCGGTGTGTCCGGTCCGCACGAGGACCTCGCAACGCTGATTGGGCTTGCGATCGCAGACAGGCCGAGCGAGGGTGCTGCCGTGGCCCGTGCCGTGGCTCTGAACACGCACCCCGAGCTGAGCGTTGCGCCGCTTCCGACCGGCCTTGGGGGCTACGAAGAGGTGGAGCTGGCGGGTCTGTTGCAGACGCTGCGGGCCGCGGAGGCCGAGGCATCCAGCGAGCGACGGACGTTGCTGGATGAGCTGGACGAGCTCCAGATGATCTTGGTTGCGCGCTACCGCGACAGCGGCGTCAACGCAGCGTCGTTGCTCTCCGGTGACGGAGCGTGAGTGCGCGTCGGCGAGTGCTGGTGGCGGACGATGACGCCATGACGCTGCAGGTCTTGCGCACCGTGCTCGATCTAGAAGAGTTCGAGGTGGTCCTCGCCGAGGATGGACAGCAAGCCTTGGAGCTGGCTCTGACCCAGCAGTTTGACGGCATCGTGCTCGACCAGATGATGCCTGGGCTGACCGGGCTGGAGGTGCTGGCCCGGCTGCGCGCCGAGCCGTCCACCCGCGAGCTGCCGATCGTGCTGCTGACTGCCGCGGTCGCGAGCTCGCTTCCACACGATCCTGTCGAGGTGGGTGCTGACGCCCATCTTGCGAAGCCTTTCTCTCCGCTGCACCTTATTCAGGTGCTCGAAGACCTTATAGAGGCTCCCCGATGAACACCGGTTCCGCGGACGATCTCGAGCTCATGCGCCGCCAGCTCATGATGTTCGCGGAGGACCTGCAACAGATGACGACGTCTGAGCGTGCCCGCCGCCGCGAGGCCGAGGCTGCGAATCGCGAGCTGAACGCGGCGTACATCAACATGGTGCGCACCCTCGCTGTCGTGTGTGAGATGAAAGACAACTACACCCGCGACCACCTCGACCGGACGTATCAGTTCGCGATGGCGCTGACAAGGCGGGTCGCGCCAGAGCTCGCCCTGGACGTCGGCATCGGTTACGGCTACCTGCTGCACGACATCGGCAAGGTCGGGGTCCCCGACAACGTGCTTAACAAGTCAGGCCCGCTCAGCGACCAAGAGTGGAAGCTGATGCGGCTGCACCCGCTCAACGGCTGGCAGCTGGTGCAGAGCATCGGGTTCCTCGGAGACGCGACGAAGATCATCCGGTCCCACCACGAGCGCTGGGACGGGAAGGGCTACCCCGAAGGGCTGACAGCCGAGGAGATCTATCTGCCGGCCAGAATCTTCGCGATCATCGACACATTCGACGCGATGACGGCCACGCGTCCGTACCGCAAGGGGCTACCGGTTCACGTCGCACTCGAGGAGATTGAGCGCTGCGCCGGGTCCCAGTTCGACCCGGCTCTCACCAGCGAGTTCGTCACGATGTGTGACGAGCTGGGGCTGGCGGACGGCGGGTCGACCGAGCGACTCACCATCGTCAAGTGAGGGCGCCAGCGCTGCTGACCGAGGTCACGAGGGCTGTCGGTGACGAGCAGATCGTCGAGTCTGTCCACGTTGGTCACTTGGTGGTGACGGGCCCGGACGGCGTTGAGGCTTCGCTTGGCGACCCGGACCTGATCACGTTTATTCGATCGTGCGCAAAGCCGTTCCAGGCGACCGCCTGCCTTGAGCTGTTGGCCGAGCATGGTGAGGAGGCTGTTGCCACAGATCTGACCGACGATGAGGTCGCCATCGCGTGGTCGTCGCACCGTGGCGAACAGATCCACATCGCAGCAGCGACGAGGCTGCTGGCGCGCAGCGGGACGCTGCCCACCGACCTCACCTGTCCGCCGGCGTACCCAGACGCTGATCAGGTGTGGCCTCCGGCATCGCCAGGTGAGCCACCGAGCCGGATTCGTTACAACTGCTCGGGCAAGCACGCCCTGTTCGCGCTTACGGGCCGGGCGATGGGCCTGCCAGGGGCAGCGCTGCTCAATCCGGCGGGTCCGTTGCAGCAGCGCGCCCTTTCCGGTGTCGAGGATGGGGTGGGGCCGTTGTCCGGGTGGGGCACCGATGGCTGTGGCGCGCCCGCGATGCGGGCGGGTCTGCGGGGTCTGGCTGACGGGTACGCGGCGCTCGCCGCTGGCGGTCGTTGGTCGCGCGTCCGCGATGCGGGCCTGGCCCGGCCGCTGCTGATCGGAGGCACCGGTCGCCTCGAGAGCGCGCTGCTGGCCCACGGTGTGGTTGCGAAGGTTGGAGCCGAAGGCGTGTTCGCCGCGGGTTGGGTGGATGATGATGGTGCGCCGCATGGCGTGGCCGCGAAGGCAGCGGATGGGGCTGACCGGGGCGCCGCGGTCGCGGTGATGGCGGTGCTCGTGGACCGGGGAGTCGTGGCATCCGACGTCTGGACGCCGGCGGCGGTGACCGGCGGCGGCCGTATCGCCGGGCAGCTCCGGGCGGCAGCAACGGTGCGCGCACTCGTGTGAGATGCGGCGTAGCTCGTCGAAGCCCGGCCGGCTGCTCGCTACAGTGAGCACCTGCTACCTATCGTTCTGAGGCCTCCTGTGTCCGTTCTGACCGCCGTCGCCGGTGACGATGACGATCATGAGGCCCGCGCGCCGGAGCCGACCGCGTCAGCCGCAGCCGCCGCGCCGACCGCGTCAGCCGCAGCCGCTGCGGTCGGTGAACATTCGCGCCGCGACGATCTGGGCGATTTCATTCGTAAGCAGCGCGAGCAGGCGAAGCTGTCGCTGCGCAATCTCAGCAAGATTGCGGGTGTCTCTAACCCCTATCTGAGTCAGATCGAGCGCGGGCTACGGAACCCAAGCGCCGAGATCTTGCAGGCGATCGCCAAGGCGCTCGACCTGTCTGCCGAGACGCTGTACGTGCGCGCCGGCATCCTCGATGAGCGTGGGGACGGCGATGTCGAATCGGCCATCGCCCGCGATGGCTACCTCACCGAGCATCAGCGTGCCACGCTGATCGAGATGTACCGCACGTTCCGCTCCGTCAGCGGTCTCAAGCCGGCTGCCGCAGCACCGGCGCAGCAGCCAGCGGCCGGCCCGGTTCCGGCCGCAGCGCTTGCCGCGCCGGTGCAGGAGGACGACAGACCACCGCGCGTGGTGCATCGCGTCATCGAGGCGATCACGACCGGCGATGTCAGCGACCAAGACATCGCATCCGTGGTTGCGGCGCAAGAGGACCCCGACGAAGCATGATGCCGTGCCGAGGGCAACAGCTACGCGTCCGAGCACGTCCGAGCACGTCGGAGCGCATCGCCGGCTGAGCATGGTGTGGGCCGACGGCGGGGTTAGCCTGACACTCGACGCTGGAGGACCGCGTGGCAGTCATCAGGACCCACATCGGCATGCCCGACGACGCTGGCCTTCTCGCGCGCTGGGATGCTCTTGTGGCCGCGGACCCGCTGGGCACGTTCTTCCACACCCCGAGGTACCTCGGGCTGTGGGCTCGTGTGCTTGGCACGCGGGCCACGGTGCATGTCCACGAGGTCGTTGAGGGTGACACGACCATCGGGATCATCCCGGTAGCGCTCCAGCGCGAGGGGTCAGCCACGGGCCCGATGGAGGTCGTGCGCTTCCTTGGCGGCGATCAGGTCACGGACTATCTGGGACCGGTGGCGCTGCCCGAGCACCGAGGTGCGGTGGCGGGCGCCTACCTCAGCCAGCTTGCCGAGGACGGTGACTGGGATGAGTTCGTCGCCGGTGGGGTAGTCGTCGGCAGCGGTTGGGAGGCGCACTGGCGCGACGCCGCGTTGGCGCTCGGCTTGGTCCCGCTCGAGGCCGTGCCAGAGGATGTGTGTCCTCGTATCGACTTGTCCGAGGGGTACGGCGCGTACCTCGATGGTCTTCCATCCAAGCTGCGACACGAGCTACGACGTAAGGCCCGCAAGCTGTCTCGCGACGCGGGGGAGTACGAGCTGGTTGAGGTGCCGCTGGCGGATCACGGCGAGGCTTTGGAACGGTTCTTCGAGATGAACGTCGAGGCAGGCGACGAGAAGGGTCGCTTCTTCGCCAACGACGAGATGCGTGTTTGGTTCCGCGCGCTGGCGTCAGAGCTAGGCGCGGACAAGATCTTGCGCATCCACGAGCTGCATGTGGGTGGCACCCCTGGTGCCGCGTGCGTCAGCATCGTCCACGGCGGCGAGTGGGGTCTGTACAACTCTGCGTTCGACCCTGCCCTGGGGATGTTGGCGCCTGGGATGGTGATTGTCGGCGAGCTGATCGAGATGGCGGCCAACGAGGGCTTGGCAGTGTTCGACCTGCTGCGCGGGGACGAGCCGTACAAGTACCGCTTTGGTCCCGTTGACCGGGAGCTTGTGTCAGCCACGTTCCACCGCGCATGATGCCCCGGGCTGCTTCCGTCGTGGCGCCGGGCACGGCTGCGTTGCCGCCGGGTGTGCGCCGTGTGGCAATGCTGTCGGTGCACACGTCGCCGCTCGACCAGCCGGGGATCGGCGACGGTGGCGGGTTGAATGTGTACGTGTTGCAGACCGCGCGTCGCTTGGCTGCCCGTGGTATCGAGGTGGACGTCTTCACCCGGCGCGCGACCGAGGACGCGCCCGACACCGAGGAGCTTGCGCCCGGGCTGGCGCTGCACCGGATCGACGCTGGCGCCCGCGGTCCCATGCCCAAGACGGATCTCGCGAGCCGGCTGTGCGCCTTCGCGCTCGGGGTGGAGCGCCACCCTCGCGCCGGCAGCTGGGACCTGATGCACGCCCATTACTGGCTGTCGGGCTGGGTTGCACGTCGCGTCCGGGCCAACACCGGGGTCCCGTATGTGATGACGTATCACACCCTCGGTGTGCTGAAGAATGAGACGCTCGCGCCCGGCGACATGCCTGAACCGGCGATTCGCTTGGTCGCTGAGCGTCGCATCGCGGCCGATGCGGACCGCATCGCCGTGCTGACGTGCGGCGAGGCACGGCTGGTGCATAAGACCTTTGGCACCAGCGGCATGCGCATCGGAGTGGTGCCCGCGGGCGTAGACCTGGCGTCGTTCGGTCCCGACGGACCCGTCGCAGCGGACGCGCCGAGCGGCAGCCCGCTGCTGCTGTTCGTGGGTCGGTTGCAGCCGCTGAAAGGGCCCGACGTCGCGGTTCGGACGCTCGCTGCCGTCCGCGAACGGCTGCCTGAGGCACACCTCGCCATCGTCGGAGGCACGTCCGGCGCCGGTGACGGCCGTAGCAGCCCGGTGCAGCTTCGAGCGTTGGCGGCCAGCCTCGGCGTGCAGGATGCTGTCAGCTTCCACCCGCCGGTGCCGCAATCTGAGCTGCCCTCGTGGTACCGGGCAGCCGACCTGCTGCTGGCTCCCAGCCGTTCCGAGACGTTCGGGCTGGTGCCGCTTGAGGCGCAGGCGTGCGGGATCCCGGTGATCGCGGCGGACGTGCCGGGGCTGCGTGCCACGGTGCGATCCGGCGGTGTGCTGGTTCCCGGTCATGACCCGGCCCGGCATGCAGCCGCCGTCATTGACGTCGCCACGGACCCGCAGCGCCGCGCCGCGTTGCGAGCCGGCGGGCTGCGGTTCGCGGCGTCTACGACGTGGGACAGCGCGACGGACCGACTGCTGCGGGTGTACGGCGAGGCGGTCGAGGGCTCGGCCCCGCTGGCGGTTGCAGGCTGATGGCACCGGACCTGAGCTGGCTGACCGACGCGCTTCGCGACATCGGGCTCGACCCCGACCCCACCGGCGACGACCGCGTGATGGTGACGGTGACGGGGCAATGGCGTCGCGGGCTGCCGGTGCTGCTGGTGGTTGAGGACCGACACCTGCGCTGCAGCGCGATGCTGGCTGGCGCCATCGAACAGAATCGTGCGGAGGTGTACGGCTATCTGCTGAAGCGCAACGAGCGCGCCGGCGACGTGCGCTTCGCGATGGACGGAGAAGGTGACGTGCTGCTGGTCGCCCGGCTGCCGTTGGCTGTGGTCGACGCGGCGCAGCTCGACGAGCTGCTCGGCGAGCTGCTGACCGCCGCGGACGAGACGTTCAACCACATCGTCGGCCGTGGTTTCGCTGACTACGTCGCGTCCGAGCAGGCATGGCGGCGCTCGGCCGGCGTCGATGAGAACCCGGCGTTCCCAACGCCTCCCCCGCGACCTGACGCCTGAGCCGCATACGAACGCCACAGCCACCGCCACCGGCGGCGCGTGGGGGCTGCGCGTCACACAGAGCTGTCGAACGCGACCGTTTTGTGCGTGGGTGTCCGATCCTGGCACAGATGTGGCGGATGCGCCAGATCTGCACAGGCGCGCACGGGCATGAGCTGCGACGACCGGGGCCCCGTGCGCGGCTCGCAACACGTGCAGGTGCGCGCTCAGGTCTCGGTTCACGGTGCCAGCCGGGAGTACCGTTCGCGCGGTCGAGGAGGCAGCTGTGGGTGCGAGCATCGGAACCGTTGGAATCATCGGGTGCGGTCGGCTGGGCGAGGCTGTGCTGTCGGGCCTGCTCGACGCCGGGGTGGTCGCGGCTGTGGACGTGCACGTTTCGGTGCGCCGTGATGCGCACGCAGCGGTGCTCGCGACGCGGCACGGTGTCCACGCCAGCATCGACGGAGTCGCGGCCGCGAGATGTGACATCGTTGTGCTCGGTCTGAAGCCGCAGGTGCTGCCGCAGGTGTTGCCGGGGCTGGCGGGATCAGTCCGCTCTGACGCTGTCGTCGTCTCGTTGGCCGGCGGAGTCACCACGGCATCGCTCGATGCGATCTTGACGACCGGGCCGGCCATCATCCGTGTGATGACCAACACACCGGCGCTCGTGCGGGCGGCCACGACGGTCGTTGCAGCCGGACCACGCGCGGACGAGGTGGCCGTCGCGCGGGTTGTACAGATGATGGAAACGCTCGGTGTCGTGCGGGTGCTGCCCGAGTCCAGCATCAACGCGGTCACGGCTGTTTCTGGGTCCGGGCCGGCGTACGTGTTCCTGCTCGCAGAGGCGATGGCGGAGGCCGGCGTGCTTGTGGGTCTGAGCCGGTCCGACGCAGTTGCGCTGGTGGCAGGCACCATCGCGGGCGCGGGCGCGCTGCTGGCGGCCGATGACAGCAGCGCTGCCGCCCTCCGGGAGCAGGTCACCTCGCCAGGCGGCACTACCGCAGCTGCGCTGCAGGTGCTGGAGCAGCGTGGGGTGCGGGCCGCCGTTCTGGACGCTGTGACCGCCGCCGTCGCGCGGGCCGCCGAGCTCGGCTGAGAGTCCGGTCCAATCAACGAGGCC
>JBLFZR010000048.1:0-10597 GCA_047610595.1 Nitriliruptoraceae bacterium
CGAGATCTCGCAGACTGACTTCCGTGCCCGTTCGCTGCTTCCGCTGGTGCTGAAGACGATCGACCGCGAAGCGCTCGACACCACCGGTCAGGCCGCGTACGACCTGCTGGCTGGCTGGGACCGCAACCCGCTGGGCGGGTTGGAGTGGCCCGGCTTCGCTGACACCTCATCAGAGAACCCGGCCACCGTGGGCGCCGCGCCCACGTTCTTCGACGAGATCGTCGAGAAGCTCGATGCTGCGCTGTTAGGCAGCTACACCGTGGCCAACCCGCTGCTGGTCGCCCAGCAGTACATGGGACGCCACACCACCGAGAGCGACACCCACCTACAGCTGGCGCTGCGCGTGCTGGACGAGGACTACTCGTCGTTGGCACCGCTGGAGGACTACCTCGACGGCGATACGCCAGCCGAGGTGCTGCAGCGCGTGTTCGACGCCGCCGTCGACCAGCTGGTCAGCGTGCAGGGCGACGACGTCGCGGTGTGGCGCAGCGTGTACTTCGACGACGGGCGTGGCGAGCGTGGTGGCAAGGACGGCGAGATCTGCACCGCCACCGGCGCGGTCGGGCCGTGCGGGCGCCACTACTTCATCGAACGCGGCGCGTGGGTCCACCACGTTGGGTTCGCAGCCGCCGCCGGCACCGCCAGCAGCGACGGCGTCGGGAGCGCCGGCGGTGACGGCCTCGCCGCTACCGGCGGAGGTGTGGCCTGGGCTGCGCTGCTGCTGCTGACAGCCGCGTTGACACGACGGCGGTCCAGCATCAGCTGAACCGAATCACGTGAGGCCGAGCGTTCCGAATCATGAACGCTGGGCACGGCTCCGGCGCTACATACGTGTCACGCACGTGGGTGACGCCGCCGGGCGAGGGTCGGGGCCGGCCTAGGGAGATGCGGAGGCGCAGGGCGGAGGCTCGCGGGTAGCGTCGCGGGTATGACGCAACCCGACGAAACCCTCGCCAGCCTGCGGGCCAGCATCGACAACATCGATGCCGCGCTCGTGCACCTGCTCGCCGAACGCTTCAAGATCACGAAAGCGGTCGGGCAGCACAAGAAGGCCGTCGGTTTACCGCCAGCCGACCCGGGCCGTGAGCAGCTGCAGATCACGCGGCTCCGTCAGCTGGCGGAGGCCGCTGGGCTCGACCCCACGTTCAGCGAGCAGCTGCTGCGGTTCATCGTTGATGAGGTCATCCGCGACTACGCACGTCTCGGCGTGCCAGACACCCCGGCCCGCTGAAGCGATGGCGACCGCTGTGTCACGACACACCCGACCGACGCTGGTTTGGATGTCGTGCGCGTTGGTGCTGCTGCTGACCGGGTGCGCGCTCGATGCGCCGCGAGCACCCGGTGCCGCAACCGAGTCACGCGCACCCGTGCCCACGCCTTATGCCGCTCCCACCGCTTCTCCCCCGGCTGCACGAGCAGCTGTCGGGTTGTTGTTCGTGCGCGTCGACGACATCCTCGACGACGCGGAGCTCGAGTCCCTGCGGCAGCTTGCTGGGGTGACCGAGATCGCTGCGGCACGCCGTGACGACGTCGCGATCATCGCCAGCGCGCGGGCCGACGGCACACCGGTCGACAGCCTGCCCAACGACTTCAAGATCTCGGTAGCAGGCCAAGTTGACGACGGCGCGCTCGCCCTGCGACCGAACGAGGTCGCGCTCACCGTCGAGGCACTGCCGTTGCGCGACCTCGACGTCGGCGGGACGCTGACCCTGGGCGACGGTGGCACGCGCACGATCACGGCGATCGTCGAAGGGGCCGGATACGCGGGCGTCGAGCTGATCATCGCACCGGCCGCGGCAGCCGACCTCAGCTTTCGGCCTCTCCAGCGCGCCCTGCTCACACTCGCTGCAGACGCCGACCCGGGCGCTGTCGCCACGGCGGCCCGTGGCATCCTCGGCAGTGACACCGTCACACAGCTGCGCTCCTCCAACGACCGGCAGCTCGTCCTGTCGCTGCCAGAAACAAAAGCACGGTTCGGCGAGTTCGCGTTCAAGGACCTCGACGGACGCGACGTCCAGGTCGGCGTCTCGTGGATCGAGGAATCGATCATCGAGGCGCAGATCCCGATCATCGGCCGCGTCGTCTGCCACCGGCTGATCATCGACGACCTCACAGCCGTGATGCAACAGATCATCGACGTCGGGTTGGCCCACGAGATCGACCCCGAGCTGTACGGCGGCTGCTGGGCGCCACGACGTATCAACCGCAACGCGAACCTCTCGCGCCACGCATGGGGCATCGCGATCGATGTGAACGTGGACTTCGATGCAGCGGGGTTAGGTCCCATCCCCTCGCCTGGGATCATCGCCGCGTTCGAGCGGCACGGGTTCCGTTGGGGCGGGCGTTATCCCACCCCCGATAATCATCACTTTGAGTGGGTTGGTTTGTAGCGGCCTCGCATCGGTGACCTCGTCACCGAACGGCGCACGCTGCGGCCCATCCGGATGCAGCAAGACCGTGACGACAGGCGCAACAGCTCAGCTGCTCCCTCACAGCTGCTTTGCGGTGAAGGTGCCCGGTGGGGGTGGGGGTGCCCGGTGGCCGAAGCAGAGCCGCCGTCACATCTGGTCTGATCATCAGGTGCGCGGGCGTTGCGATCGTTTACAACGGAGGTTTAGGATCCCGCAGCCGAGAAGTGCTGCCAGTCCTTGAGGGTGTTCCAGCGGCCACCCCAACCCCATCCGGCAGCGTCGAAGGCCGCGACGATGGGGCCGTTCTCGATGATCATTCCGGGCCGCACATCCGCCCGGTCAACGTAGGCCGTGGCGTACGCGGGCAAGATCACCAGACCCTCGGACGTCTGCTTGCGGTACGGGTTGTGGAACGGGTTGATGTCGATCGCGCGACCGAACGCGTGCTGCGACCAGCGGCTGCTGCCGGTCGAAGCACGGCACTCGTACATCGCCGTGATGTTGTCGTCACCACGGCGGTGAAACTCGTAAAAATCCATCGGCTCCAGCAAGGCCACCTGCTCGAGCGGGAACCGATCGTCGTGCATCACCCGAAAAACCTGCTCCATCGTGTCCACGACGTCGGCGTGCATGATCAGCTCGCCGGTGTGGTGCAGCCCGTCAAAGCCCCAGTACGTGGCCGTGACGTAGCGCAGCTCCTCTAACGTCGTCGGGCATCCCTCACGCCAGGTCGAGCGGGCAACCAGCTCGTCGGGTATCGCGGTGGCGGTCCAGCCGAACACGTCGCGTGTGGGCCGGGGCAGCCGATCAACCGTGATCAACCGCCGATCGAGATACTCGGTTGGGGCGTCTTGTGGCGCCGGGAAACCGGTGGCAGTGACGTCCAACAGACGCTGGCGAAACCACGACGGCGGTTCGCTGGCAGCCAGCACCGCCGGTTGCGTCGCAGCCGGCGCAGGCGATCGGTCGGGGGATGACATCGGCGTGGGCGTCACCGCGGGCCCCGGTGGTGGCGAGGTCAGTGGCCCGGGTGGTGGCGAGGTCAGTGGCGAGGGCGCATCCGATACGACCGCGACCGGCTGCTCACTCCCTGCGTCGGGCTGATCTGTCGGCGCGCACGCCACCACGAACATGGTCGTGAGGCCGACCGCGGCCAGCCGCCACCGCAACAAGACATAGCTGCGATGCATCTCAGCCCGCGCGGCCGCGGCGGCCCAAGAACGCGGCGCCACCGATCACGGCGAGCGCCACCACAATCACGAGCAGCGGATCGCGCTCCTCTGTGACCGGCAAGGTCTGAACGCCTTCCACCAGTGGCGGAGTGTCGGCGGCGGCCGGGGTCTGGGCGTCGGCGTCAGCCGGTGGGATGGTGGCGTCAGCCGGTGGGATGGTGGCGTCAGCCGGTGGGATGGTGGCGTCAGCATCGTCGCCGTCATCATCGACGATGGTCACCGTCGCCGGGCCTCCGGTGCCGCTGATCCCGCCGGTTGGGTTCGACAGCTCGACGGTGAACGTCTCGGCACCCTCGGATTCAGTGTCGTCGAGCAGCACCAGATCTACGGTCTCGACGCGGTCGTCGTCTGTCTCGAAGCGCAGCGTGCGAGTCACTGCCTCATAGTCGGAGCCGGCGGTGGCAGTGCCGTCCACGGTCGTGACGTCGACCGTGCCGGCGCACGATCCGACGCGCCCCTGCAGCTCGACGATAAGCACCGCGGAGCCCACCGACTCGTCACCCGACACGGCGTTCTCGACGAACCCGGCCACGTGGCACGCGGCCGTGGCGGGGCGTGCCACCGCCAGCAGCCAGCTGGCGGCCAGCAGCAGCGCCAAGCCGAGGTGCAGCGCGGAGCGGTGGACAGTCATGGTGGTTCCTCTGGGGCGAGCCTCGGCGTGTCACAGCGCGCACCTTACGTCCAAGGCAGCCGCAGCTCGACCTCGGCCCCGCCGTCTGGGTGGGTGCGAGCGGCGTAGCTCCCGCCGAGGCCGGTCGCGACCTGCGCGACGATAGACAGCCCCAGCCCCGAGCCAGGACGCGCCCGCGCGTCGGGTGCGCGGTAGAACCGATCAAACACGTGCGCCACATCCTCGTCAGCGATGCCGGGTCCGTGGTCGCGCACACGCACCACACCGCGATCTACGACCACCACGATAGGAGTCCCACCTCCGTGCTTGACCGCGTTGTCGATGAGGTTGCTGACGGCTCGCGCCAGCCGGTCCTGCTCGGCCATCACAACCGAGCCGTCCAACGTCAGATCGAACGCAACGTGCGGTGCGAACACCGCCGCGCGATCGACAACATCTGACACAAGTGGCCCCAGGTCGATGCGGGTCGGCGCACGGGCCGGCGTATCACCACGCGCGAGCTCGACCATGCCGTCCACAAGCTGTCCGAACTCCTCGATCTGCGAGGTCACGTCAACCAACAGCGCCGTCTGATCTTCCGGCGAAAGCGCCCCGCCGAGCTGCAGCACCTCGATGTTGGTGCGCAGGCTGGTCAGCGGCGTTCGTAGCTCGTGCGAGGCGTCCGCCACCAGCTGCTGCTGCGCCGATCGAGCCTGCTCAAGGCCGGCAAGCATGCTGTTAAAGGACGCGGCGAGCCGTCCGAGCTCGTCATGGCCGACCACGTCGATACGGGTCGCGAGGTCCCCTGTCCGCCCGACCTCTTCGGCCGCCACAGTCAGTCGTCGCACCGGCCGGACAGCGCGGTCCGCGACACCGGCCCCGAGCGCGGCAGCGAGCGCCACGCCGAGCAGCCCCGCCAGCACCAGCTGGCCTCGCAGCGCCGCGAGCGCGCCAACGATGTCGTCGATCGGCACGCCGAGCTGCAGCGCAGCGCTGCGCTGATCCTCAGAGATTCCGATGGCGAGCACCCGCACGGACCTGCCCTGCACCTGGACAGTGTCACGCACCGCCGCGCCGGTGCCGGTGCTCGCCAACGCACGCGTCGCGTCGTTGACAGGTAGCGCCAGCGCACCGACGGTCGAGCTGATCCCGTCTTGCCCGACCAGCTGCACGATGCCGACGCCGAAGGGGCCGAGGAACCGGTCCTGCCGGTCCGGTGCACCGCGAAAGTCATCGCGCGGCCCACGGCTCGGACGCCCCACAGCGGACACGTCACCGTCGGTCGGGGGGCTGGTCCGGTTGTCAATCTGGTCGAGCACCGAAAGCCGTTGCAGCTGCCGAAACGCCTCCAGCCGACTCAGACCCGCAGACGCGTCCTGCACCTGCAACTCCATGATGCTGCGCGCAGCCACATCGAGGTCCTCATCCACCTGGTGTTCGAGCCGGCGTGCGGTGGCGGTGTACGTAAGCACCGAAACAAGCAGCACAGCGATCGCGACCGCCGCAGCGGCCGTCGACGCGACGCGGGCGCGCAGACTCATGGCTCAATCAGCTGGTAGCCGACGCCGCGCACGGTCCGCAGCAGGCGCGGCTCGCCGTCCGCCTCGAGCTTGCGTCGGAGGTATCCGACGTACACCTCCAGCGCGTTGCTCGACGTCCCCGAGTCGAAGCCCCAGACTCGGTCCAGCAGCACATCACGCTCCAGCACGCGTCTCGGGTTCTCCAAGAACAGCTCTAGCAGCAGATGCTCGGTGTTGGTCAGCTCCAGCCGCCGGGTGCCTCGCAGCACCTCGCGGGTCTCGGTGTCCAGCGACAGGTCTTCGAACCGCAGCACCGTGATGGGCGCGTCCACAGGGCGAGTCGTGCGTCGCAGCAGCGCGCGCAACCGGGCCAGCAGCTCCTCAAGTGCGAACGGCTTGACCAGATAGTCGTCCGCGCCTGCGTCCAGACCTGCGACGCGGTCGTCCACTGCGTCCTTCGCCGTCAGCATCAAGATCGGTGTGCGATCTCCGTCGGCCCGCAGCCTGCGTGCCACCCCTAACCCGTCCACACCCGGCATGTTGACATCCAACACGATGGCGTCCGGTCGCACAGTCGCGACCTGCGTCAGCGCGTCCAGCCCGTGCTCGGCCAGCGCGACGGTGTAACCGGACAGGCGCAACGCCCGATCCAGCGCGTCGCGCACCGCTCGTTCGTCGTCAACCACCAACACCGTTTCCATCTACCCATCCTGCCGTACACGTCTGAGAGAATCCTAAGTCCAACACGCCGTGCTTCAGGCGGCTCTGATCCGACACAGCGCGTCGACATCGAGCTGTGCGACCACGACATCGGCGTGCGACAGATCGTGAAGCCCAGCGCCTCGATCCACCGCCACCGTCCAGCAGCCGGCCGCGACGCCCGCGGCGACCCCGGCCCAGCTGTCCTCGACCACGGTTACGTCGGCTGCTACGAGCGGCACACCAAGATGTGCCGCCAACCGATCGATCGCTGCGTGGTACGGCAACGGGTCCGGCTTGTGCCGTACGACGTCCTCGCGAGCCACGGACACCACAAACGTGTCGCGTAGCGGCGTCAGCGACAGCACACGGTCTAGATGCTGACGACCAGACGAGGTGCACACCGCCAGCGGTACCCCAAGCTGTGCCAGCCCGGTCAACGTCCGCACGACGTCCTCGAACACCAGCCCGTCGTCTTGCATCTGCGGTCGCACAAGCCTGATCATCGTGCGGCGATAGCTCTCGAGCTCTTCTTCGGTCAGGCCGAAGCGTTGCACGATGCGGTTGCGGGTCCGCGGCCACGGATGGCCGACCATCTCGGCGACGTCCTCATCGGTCAGCGTGTGGCCCTGCTGCCGCAACGCTTCGCGCATGCCAGCAACCGTCACCCGCTCTGAGTCGATCAGGGTCCCATCGCAGTCGAACACGACGGCTGCGGGCAGCTGCATCTGTGCGATCACACCGGTGGCATCGGGTCGTACTGGATGGCGGCACGCACGGCCCGGGCCATCTCGGTCCCGGCATGCCGGTCAACCAGATGCAGCGCGAGGTCAATCCCAGCCGAGACGCCGGCCGCGGTCAGCACATCTCCGTCATCGACCCACCGCACGTCGGCGCGGACATCGCAGCTGCTGTCGAGGCCGCGTAACTCATCGAGCGCGCCGTGATGCGTCGTGGCTGGCCGGCCCGCGAGCAGACCGGCCGATGCCAGCAGCAACGCACCAGTGCACACGCTGGCGACCTGCGTCCCTCCCGCATGCAGCTCGCGCAGCCGAGTCAGCGTGGCTGCATCATCGATGAGCGCCCGCGTGCCCCGACCACCGGGCACCACCAGCAGGTCTGGTCGTTCCTCTGCATCCACCAACGCCGGCCAGGTCGTGTCCGGGATGACCCTGATTCCCTTGGCACAGGTAACGAGCTCGGACGAGTCGGCCACGCTCGTGACATCGATCGAACGTCGGCGCGCGCGGCGCTCCAGCGCGGACCACATCGTGAAGACCTCCCACGGGCCGGCCCAGTCCAGCTCCTCAACGCCATCGAAAAGCATTATTGCGATGCGCATCCAGACGCTCCCGTGAGTCGGCGGCGCGTCCGAGGCTCATGCTCGGCGTCAGGTCAGACGGCCGCGCCAGACCCTAGCCGTCCGATTCTCCGCCTTCACCACGACACGCGCCCGTATCGGGCAAAACCCTTTCGGCGCGCGTACTTTCGCCGATTAGTTCCACAAGACCCCTCTCCGCAGCAGGCGACAATGAGCCACCGGGTGACCGCACGGCGAATCCTGATCGTGGATGGCAGCCGCACTGATGCCCTGCTGGTAGCTGCGCAACTTAAAGAGGTCGAGCGGTACGAGCACGACGTCACGCACGTCGCCTCCCTGGCTGCCGCCGTCGCCGCGGTACGCGATGCACCGCGTGCCCCGTTCGACGCAGTGCTGCTCGACCTGACCGTGCCTGGCAGCGAGAGCATCGACACGCTCGAGTCCGCGCTTGTGGCCCTCGCCCCCCTGCCGATCGTGGTCGTGAGCAGCGTGGAGGACGAGTCGTTCGCGCTCGACGCGATGTCCTGCGGCGCCGAAGACTTCTTGCTGCGGAGCTCGCTCGACGGCCGCAGGATCAGCCGGGCGATCAGCTACGCCATCGAGCGCCACATCGCACGGCTGCAGCTCGACCGTTCGTTTGACGAGCAGGATGCCGTCCACGGCGAGCTGCAGCGGCTGGCGATCGCCCAGAACGAGTTCGTCGCGATCGCGTCGCACGAGCTTCGCACGCCGGTCGCGATCGCTCGAGGATTCCTCGATGTCGTTGTCAACCACGGCTCCCAGTTCGATCAGGGAGACACCGAGGACTTCCTCCAACGGGCACAGCGGGCGCTGGTCCGGTTGCAGACGCTGCTTGACGACGTCCTTCTAGTGTCCCGGATCGGAGCGCAGGGCCCACAGCCTCAGATCGAAGCTGTCGATCTTGCCGCTGCGGTCGAGGAGGGCTGCCGGACATCCATCGCCGATGTTGCAGATCTACAGATCAGCGTTCCTGCCGGGATTCTCGTCCACGCGGACCCGCTCCAGCTTGCGCGGGCCGTACGAAACCTCGTCGAAAACGCGACAAGACACGGTCAACCACCGGTACAGATCCACGCGGTCGCGGACGCGGACGGCATCGATCTACACGTCCGAGACGCCGGTGAGGGCATCCCCAGCTCGTTCCAGCCACAGCTGTTCGAGCGGTTCACGCAGGCCGACGGGTCCGCCTCACGTGCAGAGGGCGGAACCGGTTTGGGGCTCGCCATCGTGCGCGGCCTCGTCGAGGCTGTGGGCGGAACCATCGATCTCAAAACGTCTGATACCGGCGCTCATTTCGTGGTCCGCTTGCAGCGAGCTACCGCCGAAGCTGACCCCGTTCGAGCCGACAGTGTACGGACAACAACGTCGCTCAAAGCGGTCTGAGCTCGCACGCTGACGCGTGCTTCACAGCTCAGACCACGGCATCGGCACCGGTGCCCGGTGCGAGATGCGCGTTGGTCGCGAAGCGCTGAATGCTCCGAGCGAGCCCAAGCGGGTCCTCGACATGCAGGTGATGACCGACGCCTGGCAACACGTCCAGGTCCGCCCCGAGGTCGCGGGCCACGCGCGCGCCAAGGCTGACGGGAAAGATCGGGTCCTGCTCGCCCCATACGACCTGCACCGGCACGCGCAGCGGGTGCGGGGTGCGTGGGTCTGGCACGACCGGCAGACGACGTCTGGTCCGTCGGACCGCCCAGTCCACCACAGCGCGGCGCGACAACGTCCTGTAATAGCCAAGCCACGCGGGCGGCTGGCCGCCAGACACAGCGGTGGTCGCTGCATCAATGGCGGATGCGTCAAACGGCTCGCGCAGGCGTGACTGCGATCGCAGCGCCGCGGCCACCATCGGTCGGGGCGCCAGCCGGAACGCCACCTCTGGCAGCATCGGGATGTTGCACAGGGCGATGTGCCACGCCCTACGCAGATCAAGCTGCCGGTACGGCGCGGCCACGAGCACCACGCCACTCACATGTCCGGGGTGCCGGAACGCGGTCGCCAGCGCGATCGCCCCGCCCCAATCGTGGCCGACGAGCAGCGCTTTCTTCACGTGAAGATTGCGAATCAGCTGGCTGATCTCATCGGCGAGCGTCTGCGGGTCGTAGCCGCTGTCGGGCCGATCCGAGCGCCCCACACCCTTGACATCCGGCGCGACGACACGCCAGCCCTGATCGACGAGCAGCGCTGCCACCCGCTCCCACGCAGATCCGTCCTGGGGGAAACCATGCAGCAACACAGCGACGTTCTCGCCGCGTCCAGCCTCGCGCACCCAGAAACGTGTATCGCCACCAGAGACGTAACCCTCACGCCACTTCATAGGGCCTCACTCACGTCGCTCGGATGGTGCATAGCCGCCACCGGCGACCCGAGGACCTAAAGACCGAAGACCGACGACATAGGACATAGGACACAGGACGGCGCACGCGCGGATACGGCCCACAACATCGCCGTGGACCGTTCAGCAAAGGGTACCGCTGCGATCAGGCACGCCAGCGGAAGGCGACGCACGACGCACGCGTACGGGCTGGCTGTCGACCGCCAGCGATGACTCCTCCATGCGCCGCAACGCTTCGCCAAGGTCAACCGGGAGCGATGTGATGCCAGCCTTGGCACGCTCAGCGGCCGACATCTCGTAGATGTTGTCCTCGGCCTCCGGCGGCAGGGTGCGCTGGGTTGTCGACATGGGTTGTCGACATGGGTTGTCGACATGGGCAGCAGCCTGATGGCCCCCTCGCGGGGCCCGCGCACGGACGAGAACTCGGCGGGGCCATCACGTTCTACCGCCG
>JBLFZR010000049.1:0-10583 GCA_047610595.1 Nitriliruptoraceae bacterium
ACACAAGGACACATGATGCTTGAGACACTGCTGACCGGGGATCCCGGGACGGACCCGGCTGCGCTGCGGGCGGGTGATGGGGCGCGGGCGCGCCTGCACGCGTTGCTCGACACGGGCTCGCTGGTCGAGCTGGGGTCGGGGCGCCGGCACCAGTCGTCCGCGTTCGGGCTCGCGTCGAAGCGGCCGGACGGCGATGGTGTCGTCGCCGGTGTGGGGCAGATCAACGGGCGGCCGGTCAGCGTGTATGCGCAGGACGGCAGCGTGCTCGGAGGCAGCCTCGGGGCGGCGCACAGCGACAAGATCGCGCGAGCGCTGCAGCAGGGCGTGGCCGGTGACTCGCCGATCGTCGGAATCAACGACTCGGGCGGGGCACGAATCCAGGAGGGTGTTGCCGCGCTCGACGGCTACGGCGCGGTGTTCACCGGCAACGTCGCTGCCAGCGGCCGTGTGCCACAGGTCGCGGTGCTGCTCGGCCCGTGTGCGGGCGGTGCGGTGTACTCACCGGCGCTGATGGACTTCGTCGTGATGGCGGACCACGCGACGATGTTTCTGACGGGGCCTCGCGTTGTAAAAGCAGTCACCGGCGAGGATGTAACCGGACGCGACCTCGGCGGCCCCGAGGTTCACGGGCAGCGCAGCGGCGCGGCCCACTTCACGGTGCAGACCGAGCAGGACGCGCTGGACCTCACCGCCGATCTGCTGTCGTACCTGCCGCAGTCCTGCAACGAGCTGCCGCCGGTGATCACGGCCGAAGATCCGCTGCCCGTCGACCTCGCCAGCTTGGTGCCCACCGACGGCAGCCAGCCGTACGACGTGCGCGACGTCATCGCCGGCATCGTCGACGGCGGTCGGTTCCTGGAGGTCCAGAAGGATTGGGCGCGCAACGTCGTGATCGGGTTCGCCCGGCTGGACGGGCACCCGGTGGGGATCGTCGCGAACCAAGCCGCGTGGCTTGCTGGCTGTTTGGACGCGACGGCGTCAGAGAAGGCCGCGAGGTTTGTCCGCTTCCTCGACGCGTTCGGCCTTCCAGTGATCAGTCTTGTAGACGTGCCGGGCTTTCTGCCGGGCAGCGCTCAGGAGCTGAGCGGGGTCATCCGCAAGGGCGCAAAGCTGCTTCACGCGTACACCAACGCGACGGTGCCGCGCGTCACCGTGGTGATGCGCAAGGCGTTTGGTGGCGCCTACATCGTGATGAACTCACGCTCCATCGGCGCGGATGCGGTGCTGGCATGGCCCGGTGCCGAGCTGGCCGTGATGGGAGCCGAGGGCGCCGCCGACATCATCTTCCGTCGCCAGATCGAGGCGGACCCGGCACGTCGCGAGGAGCTGATCGACCAGTACAAGCGCGAGGCGATGGACGTCACGCTGGCAGCCGAACGGGGCAGCGTCGACGAGATCATCGACCCTGCCGACACGCGGCGGGCGCTGATCGGCCTGCTTGCGGCGCGGCGTCCGGCGACGGCTCGAGGCTTCGTGCACGACAACCTCCCGCAGTGAGGTCGACCGTGCCCGCACCTGACCCAAACCCGACCGGCAACCCGGCCGCAGTTCCCGCGCGTGTGCTGCCGGACAGGCGTACGTCGCGGGCTGCCAACGCAGCCCTGAACATGGCCGCGACCGTGATCCGAACGACGGCCCGAACAGGGCTCCGTCGCTGGCTTTCGTTGCGTGTGGAAGGGGCCGAGCACGTCCCGGTCGACGGTGGCGTGTTGATCGCGGCCAGCCATACCTCGCACGCAGACTCCCTCGCGCTCGGCGCGGCGATCCGTCGGCCGCTGCTTTTCTTAGGCGCCGCCAACCTCGCCGACACGCGGGTCATCGGTCCGCTGCTGCCGCGGCTCGGGCTGCTGCCGGTCGAGCGGGGGGAGGGTGACGCAGGGTTGCTCGACGGTCTGGCGGCGGAGCTACGTGCCGGCGGCGCGCTCGTCGTCTATCCGGAGGGATCGCGCAGCCGGACGCTGGCGGTCCACCGACCGCGCAGCGGTGTCGCGCGCATGGCCGAGGCGACCGGTGTGCCCGTGGTGCCGGTCGGAGTGACGGGGACGCACGTGGCCTGGCCCGTTGACGGCCGGCCACGGATGCGACCAGGCATCGAGGTGACGGTCCGCATCGGCGCGCCGATGGCGCCCCCGGTGGGCGGCCCCAAGGCACGCCGTGCCTGGAATCAGCAGCTGCACGCCACGCTTGTCGAGCTGTCCGGCCGCCCGGCCGCGGACGGCCTCGCCCCCGTCGGCGGTGCCGTATGAGCAGCATCGTTCGCGACCCGCTGCACTCGCAGCTGGCTGGGTCGCTCGCAGTGCCCGTACCGCCATCGCTGGCCGGTGTGCGCGTCGGATGTGACGTCGTGTCGGTGGCCCGCGTCGCCGCGATGATCGACCGTCGGGCCGGGGCCGCCGAGGTCCTGTTCACGACTGCCGAGCTGCAGGACGCGACGCGCGATGGCGGCGACCTGACCACGCCTCGGGCCCGGCAACGGCTGGCGGCCCGGTTCGCAGCCAAAGAAGCGATCGTGAAGCTGCTGCATCGCCCCGCGCTGTCATGGACCGATGTCGAGGTGGTGAGCGACGCCACCGGTGCCCCAGTTGTGCACATCCACGGGCAGCCCGCACCGATCGCCGTGTCCCTCAGCCACGACGCCACCCATGCCTTCGCGATGGTCGCGATGACCGACGCCGCCCCGCGCTGATCTCCCAACCTAGAACCCATCGCCTAGACCCATTACGTGTTACCCATCACCTGTCACCCATGAGTTACGGAGCCACACCATGCTGCTCGACGGCAAGCGCCTCGTCATCACCGGGGTCCTCGACCCGCGGTCCATCGCGTTCCACGTCGCCAAGCTCGCGCAGGAGCAAGGCGCGGAGGTGGTGCTGACCGGCTTTGGCCGCCCGAAGCGGCTGACCGAACGGACCGCCAAGCGGCTGCCGAAGCCGGTCGACGTGCTGGACCTTGACGTCACGAACCCGGCTGACATCGACGCGCTACGCCGGACGCTCGACGAGCGGTGGGGTGCTGTGGACGGGCTGCTGCACGCGGTGGCGTTCGCGCCTCCGTCGTGTCTCGGCGGCGGGTTCCTCGACGCGCCGTGGGAGGATGTGGCGACCGCGTTGCAGGTGTCCACATACTCGCTGCCGGCTGTCGCAGGCGGGCTCGCACCGCTGCTTGCGGCGGGGAGCTCCCCGAGTGTCGTTGCGCTGGACTTCGACGCCACCGTGGCGTGGCCGTCGTACGACTGGATGGGTGTCGCGAAGGCGGGTCTCGAGTCGGCCAGCCGCTATCTCGCCCGCGAGCTCGGCCCGTCGGGTGTGCGCGTGAACCTCGTCGCGGCCGGTCCGATCCGGACGATGGCAGCGACCCATATCGAGGGCTTCGACACCTTCGAGCGGGTGTGGGGTGAGCGCGCGCCGCTGGGCTGGGATGTCACCGACCCGGAGCCGGTGGCGCGGGCGGTGTGTGCTCTGTTCAGCGACTGGATGCCTGCGATTAGCGGCGAGATCATCCACGTCGACGGTGGAGCGCATGCAGTCGGTGCGTAGCGGCGCGGGGGGATCGGTGCGTAGCGGCGCGGGGGGGTCGGTGCGTAGCGATTCGGGAGTTGTTGAAGATGAGACACCGCGTGGCCTCGCGTCTCACTACGATGCTCCTGTCACCCACGTAGGAGCTCCACCGTGTCACGCCCGGTCGCAGGCAAGGTCATCGTCATCACCGGGGCCGCGCGTGGCATCGGCCTGACCACCGCTCGCACCCTGCTCGAGAACGGTGCCCGGCTCGGTCTGTGCGACATTGATGAGGTGGCGCTGAAGTCCGCGGCCTCCGAGCTGCCGCAGTCGGTCGTGGCCGGTCGTGTCGATGTGACAGACCCGGACTCGTTCGGGGCTTTCCTTGACCAGGTCGAGCGCGAGCTCGGTCCGATCGATGTGCTGATCAACAACGCCGGGATCATGCCGGTGGGGCTGCTGGCGGACGAGCCGTTCGACGTCACCACGCGCACGCTGGATGTGAACCTGCTCGGGGTCATCACCGGATCCAAGCTCGCAGCGCAACGGATGGCCGGCCGAGGCACCGGTCACATCATCAACATCGCGAGCGTTGCAGGTGAGTCCGCCGTCGGCGGGATGGCGACGTACCACGCCAGTAAGTGGGGAGCGCTCGGGTTCACGTTGTCGCTCAGCGTGGAGCTTGAGCGGGAGGGCATCGAGGTCACGGCTGTGCTCCCGGCGTTCGTCGATACCGAGCTGACGGCCGGCCATCAGGGGTCGCGTTTTGTCGCGAAGGTTTCGCCGCAGGACGTGGCGGACGGCATCATTGGGGCGATCCGCAGCCCGAAGCCCAAGGTGTACGTCCCGAAGATCGTCGGGGCCATCTCGAACCTTGCCAAGCCGCTGCCGTTGCGGGTACAGCGCCGCATCCAGCGGATCTTGATACCGGCCGGATCGATGTTGTCAGGCGTCGATGCGGTCGCCCGTAAGGCCTACGACGAGCGCATCGGGCTTCGCTGAGGCAGCCGAGCGGCTGCGCAACGTGCGTTGCCGTGGGCGCACACCTGGCGATTCGGTGCAGGAGTGCTAGGAGCAGTGGTCGAATCGGTAGGTGACCGGCCTGCGGCCTGCTCGGCGTTTTCTCAAGCGTCAACGGCCCGGAGGCAGCCACGATCCGGAGCTATCGAAGTGTCCCTCACGACCACCCGTCCTATGCGCGTGCTCATCGCCGCGACCTGCCTCGCCGTGCTTTCGGCGATGCTGCTGCCCCTTGGTGGCTCGGCGGCATCCGCGTCGGCTGACGGGGTGCAGATCTTGTCGCTGTCAGGCAGATCTGATGTGGTCATGGGCGGCGATGTGTTGCTCGAGATCGTGCTTCCTGCATCCGCCGAGCGCGACAGCGCGGTGGCCGAGCTGAACGGTGGCGACGTCACCGATTCTTTCGCGGTACGGGAGGCGTACGACGGGCGCATCATCGGCCTCGTTGACGGCTTGGCGTTGGGCACGAACACGCTGACGGTGACGCTCCCGGACGGGAGTGGTGCTGCGCTCACGATCAACAATCATCCGCAGGCTGGACCGGTCACATCCGGCCCGCAGCTGCAGCCGTGGCGCTGCGATGACGGCGAGCTGGGCGACTGCGCCCGCGACGCGTCGTACGAGCTGCAGTACTCCGACGCGGCCACCGGGCAGTTCCGGGCGTACGACGCCTCGACGAACCCGGCGTACATCGCGTCCACGACCACCGATGAGGGCGTGACGGTGCCGTTCATCGTGCGTATCGAGACCGGGGTCCTCGCTCGTGACCAGTACCGAATCGCCGTGCTGTTCCAGCCAGAGATGGGCTGGACGTCTGTCGAGCCGCAGGAGCAGTTCAACCACAAGACGGTGATCACCCACGGTGCGTCGTGCGACACCAACTACCAGATGGGCACGGCCCCGGATGTGATGCTCAAGGACGCCCTCGGTCGGGGCTTCGCGGTCATCAGCCACGCGCTCGACAACGCGGGCCACAACTGCAACATCGCAACGCAGGCAGAGGCGCTGTTTATGACCAAGGAGCTGCTCGCTGACGAGTACGGCGCGATTCGTTACGCCATCGGGACCGGCTGCTCCGGCGGCGCCCTCGCCCAGCAGCAGGTCGCCAACGCCTACCCCGGCGTCTACCAGGGCATCTTGCCAGCCTGCTCGTTCGCGGACGCATGGTCGACCGCCGCGCAGTACGTGGACTACGTGCTGCTTCGGAACTTCTTCGAGGGTGGCAACGCCAGCGACCCGACGTTCCTCGCGCCGGACGCCGACTTCGGCACCGGCATGGGTGCGGTGTACGGCCATCCGAACCCGGCCAACCCGATCAGCTTCACGACCGCCATCCCGAACTCGGGGGAGCCGACCCGTTCGTGCGTCCCTGGCGACGAGGTGTACGACGAGAACACCAACCCGGACGGGGTGCGATGCACCCTCCAGGACTACATGGTCAACGTCTTCGGCCGTCGCGCCGTTGATGGCTTCGCGAACCGCCCGTACGACAACGTCGGTGTCCAGTACGGACTCGCCGGTCTGCAGAAGGGCACGCTCAGCTTCGGTGCGTTCTTGAACGTCAACACCGGCATCGGTGGATTCGACATCGACCTCACCCCCATCGCCGAGCGCAGCGCAGCTGATCCGGCAGGCCTGGTCAATCTGTATCTCTCGGGCGCCAGCAACACCGCCACCAACATGAATCAGGTCGCGATCATCGACCTGCGCGGGCCGGACGACGGAGCGTTCCACGACGCGTATCGGACCACGGTGCTGGAACAGCGGCTGGTCCGCGAGCACGGGAACTCTGACAACCACGTCCGCTGGCGCGGTCAGGTGCCGCTGCTCGGTGACGCGAACTTCACGACCCAAGGCATCGTGGCGATGGACGAGTGGCTCGCCGCCGTCGAGGCGGACGTGCGCGACGTCGCGTTGGCACAGAAGATCGTCGACAACAAGACTGTGCTGCCGCGCTGCACCTCCGGCGCCGGTCAGGACGCGCCGGCAGGGCCAGCCTTCGACGCGTGCGTGTCGGCCGTGCGCGAGTACTCGTCGCCGCGCATCGAGGCAGGTATGCCGATCACCGACGACGTCGCCAAGTGTCAGCTCATCTCGGTGCGAGAGTTCGGCTACGGCGAGTTCGTGCCGACCGAGGCCCAGCTGGTCGCGCTGGAGCAGCTGTACGTGGGCGGCGTCTGCGACTACACCAAGAGCGGGGTCTCGGAGGCGGACACGATCCCGTGGATGACCTACGAAGATGGTGAGGGGCTCGGCCGCGGGCTCGGTACGCCGCCGATCTCGACTCTGCTCGCAGGTGACGCGGTGTTGGGGGCCGTGATCGACCGGCCGACTGCGCTCGCGGCGACCGGCGGCGGGGCAGCCGCGGTGTCGGTGCTGTTGCTCGGTCTGGCTGTGGTGGTGGGTCGGCGGCGCCGCGACTAACGCAGGCCGCCGGTAGCGCCTGCCCCAAAGGACGCACGCGAGCCGCCGCCCGTCTGGGGGGCGTCGATGTCGCAGGTTGCCGGTGACGCGGCCGTCATGGCATGCTACGCGCGCCGAACCCCCTCCCCGACCGGCCGAGGTAGTCATGTCGAGCACGACCGTTCAGTCCCAAGGCGAAGTCGGGCGCACGCCTGCCGCGCCACGACGGTCGCGCATCGCAGATCTGGCGACGACCGCGAGCCGACACCGCGCGATCACCCTGATCCTGTTGCTGGCGGTCGTGGCTTCCGGTCTTTGGGCGTACACGGTCGGGCTCGACCGGCAGGGATTCCCGCCGATCGACACCCCGATTGTGATCGTGCAGGGTGGCTATGTGGACGCCGCCGGCGGTCAGCTCGTGCCGCAGTCGGCGGAGGCGGTAGATGCTGATGTCGTGCTGCCGCTCACCGACGCGTTTGCCGCTGTCGAAGGCGTCGAGGCGACCAGCAGCCAAGCGTTCCCTGGTGGCTTCGCCGTCATCGTCGAGTTTGAGGACGGCACTGCCAGCACCGACGGCAGCGCCCGTCTTGAGGCGCTCGGCGTCACGCTTCCACCGACGGCACAGGTGAGCTACATCCCCGTCGAGGCTGCGAGCTTCGTTGGGCAGTACGACATGCTCGCATCGGTTGTGGGCCCGCAGGGCGCAACCGTCCAAGAGCTCCAGGCCCAAGCGGACAAGCTGGCCGCGATCCTCGTGACCGATGATGCGGTGGAGTCTGCCGAATCCCGCGCGCTTCTCAGCGAGGTTGTTGACCCGGTCACCGGCCAGTCCGTGACGGCTACGACGCGCTTCACTCGCGTGGTGCTGGAGCCTGGTGGCCCGTACCGCGACGCGGTGGCGGTCGGCCTCGTCCAGGCCGAGGGATCCGACCTCGACGTGCTCGAGTACTCGGACCGAATCCAGTCGCTGCTGGTTGCCACGCCGCTCGCGGACGGGTTTGAGGCCGCGATCACCGCTGACTTCGCGACGAGCGTTCGGCTTCAGCTGGGTTCTTTGACCTCCAACCTCGGGACCGGGCTGTTGGCCGTCGCGCTGGTCAGCCTGCTGCTGATCGGCTGGCGCGTCTCGCTGATGACCGCCGGTTTCATGGGCGTCGTGATGCTCGGCGCGCTGGTCGGGCTGCGGTTCGTGGGGTTCTCGCTGAACACCATCACACTGTTCGGTCTGATCCTGACGCTGGGCCTGCTCGTCGATGACGCGATTGTCATCTCGGAGTCGATCGACGCCAACCGCGACGACCCCGATCCCGAGGAGGATGACGAGCGAATCGGTGTCATTCGAACCGCGCTGGCCCGCGTCGGTTCGGCGTCGCTGTCAGGGACGCTTACGACAGTCGTGGTGTTCTCGCCGCTGCTTTTCATCGGAGGCATTCTCGGCGAGTTCATCCGGCCGATCCCCACGACGGTGATCCTTACGCTGCTGGCGTCGTTCCTTTTCTCGATCTCGTTCATTCCGATGATCGCGCGCGGCTTCCTGCTGGGGCACAAAACAGGTAACAACCCTGTGGTGCGGGCCACGCGAGCGCTGGGCGCCGCGGCCGGTCGGCTTGCTGCCTACCCGTCAGGCAACGGTGTCAAGGGCTGGATCGTTGGCACAACACTGGCGCTGCTGTCGGTGATATCCATCGGCGTCGGAGGCGCGATGGCGGGTCAGCTCGGATTCTCGATCTTCCCGACCGGAAAGGACGCGGTCTCGATGCTGGTGACCGCTGACTTCCCGGCCGGCACCACGTTTGCGCAGGCCGAGGCTGTCGCCGACGAGATCGACCGCGATGTCATGGCCATCCTCGGTGACGACCTTGTTGGGGCGCAGTACACCCGCGGCAACGAGCGGGTCATCGAGATGTTCATCGACCTCTCCCCGATCGATGCGCGCGACACCACCGCAGTGACGTTTGTGGCGCAGCTGCAAGAGATGGTGAACAAGATCCCGGGTGGTCGCATCACCGTGGCACAGGCCGAGAACGGCCCGCCGGTCGAAGACTTTCCGTTCGCGACGCAGCTCGAGGTCAGCGCCGCGACGGCAGAGGCTGGCCGTGTGCTGGCCGACGAGATACAGCAGTTCCTTCTTGGTGCAGAGCTAGAAATCGGCTCGGACACCATCACCATCACTGACGCGCTTGTTTCCACCGACGGTGCGGTCGCCCGTGCTGACGGGAACCGCTTCGTCGAGGTGCGGGCGCAGTTTGACGACCCTGCGTCGGTCACCGCTCTGACGCAGCAGACGCAGCAGCTTGTTGAGGCAGAGTTCACCGACCGTGTGGTGGCGGCCGGGCTCCCAGCCGAGGCGCTCGGGTTCGACTTCGGCTTCGAGTCCGACAACCAGGAGGACTTCGCGGCGCTCGGTGTCGTCGGTCTTATCGCGGTTGGGCTGATGTTGATGCTGCTCGCGGTCCAGTTCCGGTCCGTGGCGCAGTCTCTGTTGATCTTCCTCGCGATTCCGTTCAGCTTCCTCGGTGTGTTCACGATTCTGAGCGCGACCGACAACCCGCTGTCGTTCCTCGTCGTGGTCGGGTTCGTCGCGCTCATCGGTGTTGCGGTGAACAACACCATCTTGCTGGTCGAGGCGGCCAACCACGCGCGACGCGACGGTGCTTCAGCCGCCGAGGCGATCCAGGAGGCAGTCACCCGGCGCTTCCGTCCGCTTGTCGCGACGACGTTGACGACTGTTGTTGGGCTGCTGCCGTTGGCCCTTTCGGACCCGTTCTGGGAGTCGCTTGGCTTCACCTTGATCGGTGGGCTCGTGAGCTCGACGTTCCTCGTGCTGCTGTCGTTCCCGGCGTACTACCTCGCGCTCGAGGCCGTGCGTACGCCGCTGCGTAACGCCGCGCGTCGTCGGATGGGACGCCCTGCGCTCACGTGACGCCGTGGGCTGCCAGGTGCGACAGCACCAGCTCGACGCACGCGTCGAGCCGCAGCTGGCTGGTATCGATACGAAGATCCGGGCTCTCGGGCGCCTCGTACGGGGCGCTGATGCCGGTGAAATCGCCGATCTCGCCCGTACGTGCCTTGGCGTACAGGCCCTTTACGTCGCGGGCTTCGCACACCTCGATGGGGGTGTCGATGAACACCTCGTGGAACTGTCCTTCGTCGTGGAGGTCGCGCACAGACGCACGGTCTGCGCGGTACGGCGACACGAACGATGACAGCACGACGACGCCGGCGTCGACCATCAGGCGCGACACGTGGCCGATGCGCCGGATGTTCTCGGCGCGGTCCTGTGGGCTAAACCCGAGGTCCGCGTTCAGGCCGAACCGAACGTTGTCACCGTCCAGCACGAAGGCGTTGACGCCGCGTGCCGCCAGCGCCGCCTCGACGGCGTAGGCCACCGTCGATTTGCCGCTGCCTGACAGGCCGGTGAACCACAAGGTGACGGCGCCGTGCCCGGTTGTGGCCCGGCGGGTCGCGGCGTCGACGTTGCCCGTTGCCGCGACGATGTTGGTGCTTTTCGGGGGCACGGCGGAGGTCGGGTCCGGCATCAGGCACCGGTCTCCCGGGAGCCGCCGGACAGCAGCCCACGTTCGCGTAGCAGCGCGACGATCTCGTCGGCAGCCGCGTCCGCGGACTGCTCGGCGTCGGACGTGACTAGGTCAGCGTTGGTCG
>JBLFZR010000050.1:0-10583 GCA_047610595.1 Nitriliruptoraceae bacterium
CAGCCCCCTGGTGGTCGACCGGGCCGGGCAGCAGCGTGGCGCGCAGTCGCACGCCGTCTGAGGTCGTCAGGTCGACATCACGTGCGGGTGCGGTGTGCCGGCCGATCAGCCCGCGGGTCTCGGCCCAGGCGTGGGCCGCCGTGCGTCGAGGCACGGTCGGTGTGGCTGCAGGATGGGCGTCAGGTGTCATGGTCTGGCATGCTGCCGCACGGGCGGCGAGAATGCACCCTGATCCCACGGAGGACGATGTGCACCTGTTGGTGCTGAGTGATCGTCCGGCTGACGTCGGCGAGCTGCTCCCGGCGCTTGAGTTCCTGGACCATCAGGTGACGTGGGCTGCTTTGGCCTCGCCGACGACTCGCGAGCTCTCGGCGTGCAACGTCGTGCTCATCGACGGGCGCACCGACCTGCGTGGCGCTGCGGGTGCGTGCCGCCAGGCGATGCTCGCCGAGTTCCTGCGCGGGGTGGTGGTCGTCGTCACCGAGGGGGGGCTGGCTGCGCTGAAGCTGGGCTGGGGCTTTGACGACTGGCTCCTGCCGCACGCGGGACCGGCCGAGATCGAGACCCGGCTCCGTTTGGCGCGCGATCGCGCCAGCTCGCGCGCCGAGGAACCCACCGCCGCCGTTGGCGACTTGATCGTGGACGAGGACAGCTACCAGGTGCATCTGAGGGGCGAGCCACTCGACCTGACGTACAAAGAGTTCGAGCTGCTTAAGGCGCTGGCGATGTCGCCGAACCGCGTATTCACCCGTGAGCTGCTGCTGTCAGAGGTGTGGGGCTACGACTACTACGGCGGGTCGCGCACGGTCGACGTCCACATTCGGCGGCTGCGCGCCAAGCTCGGTCCCGAGCACGAGTCGATGATCGTCACCGTCCGCGGGGTCGGTTACAAGCTGGTGCCCGAGGGGCGCCGCGGCGGGGCGTCAGAGCCCGATGATGCTCCCGCCGACGCGTGATCCCGCGCTAGATCTGCGCATGATCCCGCGCCAGGTCACAGCGGCTACGTGTGTGGGTGGGTCGGCACGTGTCGCGCGTGGCGTAGCAGCGCCACATCCTCCCAACGCTGTTCGAAGCCGGCGGTGACGTACAGCCGCAGCGCGGCCTCGTTCGCCAGATCGACCCACAGCAGCACGTCCTCGCAGCCGGTGGCAGCGAGGTGATGCAACCCGGCGTCGAGCAGCATTCGGCCAAGCCCGCGTCCAGATGCCTTGGGGTGGACGGCGAGGTTGTGCACCTCGCCCGTGGTCGGGCTGCGGCGCTTGGTCCAGTGCACGCCGAGCACGCCGCTGGCATCCTCGGCCACCAGCAGGTCTGCGTGCCGGAACCAATCGTTATCCGTGGCCTGTGCGAAGCGTGCCGCATCCCAGCCGGCGTTGGGTGACCCGTCGTACGCGGCTGCCAGCACCGCGACGACCGCGTCGTCGTCGGTGGCGTTCGCAGCGCGCACGGTGACCCCGTCCGATCGTAGAAGCGCGACCTTGTCGGCGGTGGTGGTGCGCCGACCGAGCACGGCCAGCCGCCGGTGCACGGCGTGTCCTGCGGCGACCGCCACGGCGAGGTCTGACGCAGCGGCTTGCCGGATCCACAGCTGCGTGCCGTGCGCGTGGTGCCGTCGCGCGACCTCGTCCACCGCGTCCAGGAGCGCGCGTAGCACCTCCGGTCCACACTCTTGGTTGGGTGGGATGGCGACGTCACCCACACCGTGGACGTCTCCCTCTGCGATCACGAGACCGGCGTAGCCCACACACGCACCTTGCGTGCGGGCCAGCACTGCGTGGTGGTGGACGTCCAGCTCACCGTCGTGTGCGACGGCCCGTTCGAGCCGGACTCGCTCGCTCGCATCGACCAGCGGAAGACCGGCTCGGCGCTCGGCGTCATCCAAGATCTGTAGGGCATCGGCCAGATCACTGGCCGTCGTCAGCAGCTGTACGACGACGCCGTCGCGCGTGACGATATGGACGTCGTGCTCGTGCGAGTTCGACATGCCAGCTCCGTGGGAGGATGCAGGCAGCGTAGGTTCACACACGGCTCGTGTTGGCAGCCTTCTGCCGCATGGGTACGCTCCGCGGCCGCACTACCGAGGGTTTTGTCACCCGAGTATGTGGCTCTCGGGCCGCTAGCTCAACTGGCAGAGCATCGGGCTTTTAACCCGCTGGTTGCGGGTTCGAATCCCGCGCGGCCCACGCTGCTTGCAGCAATCGGAAAATGTGAACTAGGACCTGTGGAGCAGCTAGGAGTGCTCGCATCCCTGTCAAGGATGAGGCCGCGGGTTCAAATCCCGTCAGGTCCGCTCGACACCCGCAAGGGCGTCAGCAGCGAACGGCCGGCTTCGTGCCGGCCGTTCGACGTTCAGGAATAATCGCCTGGATGGCAGTCCCGGTCAGGTAGCTCAGTTGGTAGAGCACACGACTGAAAATCGTGGTGTCGGCGGTTCGACCCCGCCCCTGACCACCCCCGAAAACCGCCCCGTATCGGCCTCTTTGAGCAGATACGGGGCGGTTGACGTTTCGGCGGTAGGCGTTATCCACGGGCAGCGTGCCAAGTTTGTGGCCACCGGTGGGCACGTTCGTACGGTCCAGCCTCGGTCGCCGTGCGGATCAGAGCGGGTCGCGAGCATCCGGCGACTGCCCTCCGGCAGCTACCAAGCGCGCCTCGAGGTCGACTTTGCTCCTCGCGTAGCGAGGTCCCCCGTTCGCAGATTGGGGCAGGAAGTTCTCTCCGCGAACGACCGGGATCAGGTCCACGAACGGTCCACCCCCGTCGCAGGGTCCGCTCGACAGCTGGGGCGTTCGACGTTTTGCGGCACTCGAGATCGGTTCTCCATCCCGAGCCTCAGTAAAGCCCCAGGCGTTGAAATTCCGCGTTGATGGCGTGCCTGGTGCGTGACTCGGATTCGATCAACGGCCGCAGCGCCGCGCGCCGACGCAGCTCGCGGGCTCGCCACTCGCGTGCCTGGTCTACCGGGACGTCCGCGAGGTCACTGAGAACCCGATAAAGGTGAGCCGAGTCGAAGTTGTGCCGCACGTACCAGATCGTGTCATCGAGCATGACCCGAGCCTCCTCGCGTTCCCCTGCAGCAATCGCGCAGACGGCAAGCCCGAGCAGCACCTCGTCGTGTACGAGGGGAAGGTCGAAGGCCGTGAACTCGTCCCACACGGAGGCAAGGTGTCGTCGCCCGTCAGCGAACCGACCTACGTGGCCCATGGCCATGCCATCAGCCGATTGCCGCGCGTGGGAACTGGTCCAACTTCCAGCCACCGGTGGCGGCGGCGGTACTGCGAGCACCCCCTCGATTGCGTGATGGTCGCCACGGAGGCACAGGGCGTTGAGCAGGCCGACTCGGGCGAAGGGCTGCGCGATCCGGTGCTTGTTCGCTCCTTGGCTCAGTTCGGTGGCGAACGTGAGGGACTTGTCGAGGTCGCCGGCCCAGCCCGCTGCACCAAGTGCGCAGTAGGAAAGGAACAGCGACAGCTGGGGTTCGTCGGCAGCCTCGATGACGGGGCGCGCCTTGTCGATGTCACGCATGGCCCGGTCAGCATCCACCGCCATGAGGGTGAGCGAACGGCTGAGTCGCGCAAGCGCCATGCCCACAGAGTCGGGGTCCGCGGCCGAGGCCCGGGCACAGGCGTCCTTGGCCACGTCTGCGTTGGCCGACCAAGCCGCGGTCATGGCCTGCAGGCCGGCCACCTTGGCGACCGTTTCTGCGTCGTCAGTGTCCGCCAACCAGTCGAGGAAGGCACTGACGCGCACAAGCCCGCCATTGGTCATCACGGAGTTGACGATGGGGCCGGCCAGGCCGGTCGCTCGACCCTTGTCATCGCCCAGCACAAGCCAGTCGTGCACGGCATGGAGGTCGTCGCGAACGTCACCGTCTGCGACCTCATAGATCGGAAATGCTCCTGGGTGCAGGACGCCGGCGAGGGCCTCGACATGGCGATCGCGGACGTCTCGATCCTCGCCAGCAGCCCGCAGTCGTGCCGCGCCGAACTCCCTGATCGTCTCGAGCAACCGGTAGCGATCGTGACGGTCCTTGGCGTTCGGCCGGGCTTGGATCAGAGAACGCGCGACCAGCCCGTCCAACCGCTCGACGGCCACCATCTTCGATACACCCAGGACCCCGGCCGCGAGATCGAACCCGAACGAGCCGGGCATGACGGATAAGGCCCGCAGCATGCGCTGCTCATCTTGAGAAAGCAGGTCGTAGGACCACTCGACGGCCGTCTCTAGGGTCTGCTGACGCCCACGAGTCCGACGTCGCCCACCGGTCAACAGCGCGAAGCGATCATCGAGGTTGTGTTTGATCTCTTCGACCGACAGCACGGAGGTTCTGGCTGCCGCGAGTTCGATCGCCAGGGGCAAGCCGTCCAACCGGTGACAGATCTCCCCAATGATCTCATCCGAGCCATCAACGGACCCGGCCCGAGCACGAAACAGTCGCACGCCCTCCGTCTCGTTCATCCCGCGCACGCGAACAACATGTTCACCGTCGATTTCAAGCAGTTCACGAGACGTGGCGAGCACCCCGACCTGCAGGCATCCAGCAAGGATCGCCTCGGTGGCCTGCGCCGCCTCGTCGATCACGTGCTCGCAGTTGTCCATGACCACAAGCGCCCGCTGCCCGGAAAGAAACGAACGCACGACGGCCGCCGGGTCGGCGCCAGGCGGGACCGTCGCCCCGAGCCCATCTGAGATGGCTGTCCACACCAGGTCGGGCGAACTCACGCGACCAAGGTCAACGAAGAACACGCCGCCAGGGAAGCTCGCCATCGCCCGGTTGCCGACCTCCAGCGCGAGGCGAGTCTTGCCGCAACCGCCCGCGCCGGTCAGCGTCACCACCCTGTTGGACGTCACCAGCTCCTGGACCGAAGTGATCTCCTCCTGGCGTCCGATGGTCTCGGACAAGGGTGCGCGAATTGTCGAGGCCCCCGCTCCGGCCGAGCGCACCGGAGCGAACTGCGTCAACCCTCCCGGTACGGAAACCTGGTGCAGACGCATCGGCTGTTCGAAGCCTTTCAACACATGCTCGCCGAGGTCAGCCATCTGATCCCGGCCGATCAACGCAGCGGTGACATCACTGGTGATCACCTGCCCGCCGTGACCGGCATCCATGATGCGCGCCGCGCGGTTGACCGCCGGTCCGAAGTAGTCGCTGCCGCGTTCGTCTGCCTCGCCAGTGTGCAAACCCATACGCACGCGGATGCCTGTGGCCTTAGGCCAATCCTGCGCGGCTAGCGCGACCTGCGCCGCCCTGGCCGCCGCGACGGCATCGGCGACACCAGCGAATGCCGCACTGAAAGCATCGCCCGCCGTGGAGAAGACGAAGCCGCCCCGGGACTCGATGGCCGCACGCAAGATCGTGTCATGGCGCGCCAGAGCCTTGGCCATCGCCCCGGAGTCCGCCTCCCACAAACGGGTGGAACCTTCGATGTCCGTGAACAGAAAGGTCACCGTGCCGGTCGGAATCGTCACAGCATCCCCGCGTGCGTCAGCAACTGCGCCGTGATGTCCAGGACGCAGTCCGACCGTAGTTGCCCCACTCGCATCGTGGCCGCAGCGCGAGGAACAGCGTCGGGCCCGAACCGAGGCGCGCTGGCGTCGGCCGGCCCGCTGGCGTGACTTCACAACACCGACACCGACACCGACACCAACACCGACGGCCGCAACGAACCAGAGGATGAGCGTGGCCTGTTGGCTGTCATCGGGCTCACGCAGGGCGGCGTAATTGAACTTGCCATCGACGTCGTCGCGGATCTCGGCTTGCTGAACCTGCATCTCAATCGGGGGCGCAGCCGCCGATCCAACCGCAGGCGAGGTGGCAGCGGACTGTGCGAACGCGTTGGCCAAGGCGTCGTTTTGCGGCGCGAAGAGTCAGCAGGTGCCGAGTCCTTAGTCGGCGACCTGCACCTGCTCCCACCTGCTGAAGTTCGGCGCGATGGCGATCGCCACCTCTCCTCTGCGCTGGGCCACGAGCCCCGCAAACAGGCCGTCCGGGTGTGCGTTGCTGCTACGGCGGTCGGGGAACACGCCGATGGCGAACAGCATTCCGAGCGCCTCGTCCTTGGACGACACGTTCATCCTCCGGTACGCGCTCTGGACATGGCTGCGCACGGTGTTGGATGACAGCATCAGCCGTTCGGCCGCCTCGTCGACGGTGACCCCGTCGCCGAGGCACGCCATCACGTCCAGCTGGCGGGCGGTCAGCAGCCCGTCGGGCGCGACCTGCTCGGCAACGGTTATGACCTCGGTCGTGCGAGGTCCGACAGTCATTATTGCGCCGGCCGCCAGCGCCTGCCGGCCGATCAGAGCGACGCCGTTCACCATCACGATGGCTCGGGACCCGCACGACACGTCTTCGATCAGCGCCCACCGGCCAACAGCTTCGACGAGCAGGTGCAGGCCGACGATGCCGCGGAGTGTGGTGTCACAGGCAGGGTCGGAGCCGATGGTGCGTTGTCTGTTGACGATTGTGGTCGAGCCATCGTCCCAGCGTAAAGCGAGCATGAAGGCGCCTTTCGGGGTCGCCTGTTCCATTCGGCATGATTACATGTCTTCTGAACACCATTTTCGGGGCGCGCGCGCTCAGGCCGGGTCAGATGCCAAAACCGTGGGTGCGGCTGTCCCGCGCGCGCTACGCAGGACCGTGCGGCCGCCCAACAGCAGCACGGCGACCGAGAACAGGCCGCAAACGGCGCCCCAGAACCAGTACGGGCCGAGCAGCACATCCGCGATCGCTTCGCTGTCGGACCGGGACTGACCGCCGGTCGACGTTGACAGCTGTGTGAACAGGTACTCGCTGCGCGAGAACACGCTGAGCGCCAGCTGGACTGACAGGAACAGCAGCACGAGCTGTGGGACCCCGGGCCGCCGAGCGGGCGCCAGGGCTGCAGCACCGCAGCCCAGCGACACACTCACCGCCACGAGCACCCCGACCCAGCTGCGTACCCACAGCAGCGTCGCCACGGCCGTCAGCAGCGCGATCGCGAACAGCCCGATTCGGGCTGTCGTGGCGCGTCGGCCTGCGGCGAACCCAAGCAGTGCGGCGACGGCCGGGCCGACAAGGCCGCCCGCGGCCACCAACGCGCGTTGGACGCTGCCCGTCACGCTCGAGAACGCCACGCCGGAGCCGTCCGTGGCGACCTCAAGGTGCGAGAACTCGCCGCCGACCAGCTCGGCGGTCAGGCCGTGGCCCAGCTCGTGTACGAGGGTCGACAGCAGATACAGCGGGTATCCGATCCGGTCACCGAAGGGGATGATCCACAGCGCCACGGTCAACCCGGACGACCACAGCAGCGCGCGACGAAGCCGCGCACGGGCGTCGGTCTCAAGCTCGCGACCAGTCTGCATCATCTGGCCTCCATGACTCGGTGGTTCGAGTCTGCCATCTGGGGTGCTGCCGCGCCCCACCGCACCAGTCGCATCAGCAACGACGCAGCTACATCTCGGATGTCACAGCCCGAGAAGCAGCTCGTCGGGGCGTTCGTCGGCGTCGCGTTGTGTGACTCCGTCGCGGTGATGGCGGCGGCACAGCACCTGGTAACCGATTGATCCAGCGCCGAGGTCGCCCACGAGCACCTGGTTGCCGTCGCGCACGATCCGTCCGTCGACGGTGCGCGCGTTGTGGATGGCTACCTCACCGCACCAGCACAGCGCCTCGACCTGCAGGCGCCGGATCTCGTTCGCCAGCTCGACCAGCCGCTTCGAGCTAGGAAAGAGCTCGGTCCTGAAGTCGGTCAGCAGCCCGAACGCGTTGACGTCGATCTCTAAAAGGTCGACGATCCGGGCCAGCTGGTCGACCTGGTCGGTCGTCACGAAGTGAGCCTCATCGAGGATGACCTCGTCGACTGCGGCGCCGCGCAGCAGCAGGCTGCGTACGAGCTCGTACACGTCGGTATCGGGTTGCAGCTGCGTTGCTGGCTGCTCGAGTCCGATGCGGCTTCGGACGTTGGCGCCGTCGCGCTCGTGGCGGGTCAGCAGCAGCACCGAACGGCCGCATTGGGCCGATGTGTGGTGCTTTTGCAGCGCCAGAGTCGACTTGCCGCACCCCATTGGGCCTTGAAAGAACACAAGCTTCGCCACGCGTGTGTCTCCATGGTCGGACGGCGGGTCTGCCGCAACCCTATGTTCGCGGTAGCGCCGAACGCACAGTGCGGGCGCCGGACGTAGAGGAACGCACGTGACGGTCGAGGTTGTGGTCGAGGTCCCGATGGGGTCGCGCAACAAGTACGAGCTGGACAAGGAGCGCGGGGTCTATGTGCTGGACCGCATGCTGTTCAGCGCGGTGCATTACCCGGGCGATTATGGGTTCGTCGACAACACGCTGGCCAAGGACGGCGATCCGCTGGACGTGGTCGTGATCCTGGGCGAGCCCACGTTCCCCGGATGTCGGATTCGCGGTCGCATCTTGGGCAACCTCGATATGGCCGACGACAAGGGGCAAGACGACAAGCTGCTGTGTGTGCCTGACACCGACCCGCGGTGGAAGAACCTGCACGACATCGGTGATGTCCCGGCCCACATGCTCGCCGAGATCGCCCACTTCTTCAAGGTCTACAAGGACCTGGAGCAGAAGGAGGTCGACGTGCGAGGCTGGCAGGACCGCGCCACGGCCCTCAAGGTCCTCGCCACCGCTCGAACGGACTACCACGGCGACCCCCACGCCTGACCTGTTCCCGAGTTTCCCCTCCCGCCGAGGGGAAACTTGGTGCTGGTGACGACGGGCGCGGCCTGAGCGCTGGGCATTACCGGAGTTTCCCCTCCCACAGAGGGGAAACTCTGTTTTCCACAGCCGTGGGGCGCCCGGCCAGCGCCGGTCGGCTGGGCTTGGCATGGTCCAGAGATGGACTCTCGGATCACTCGCATCGCGGTGCGGCAGCACGGAATCGTCGGGCGCCGGCAGCTGTTGGCGGCCGGCGTCGGGGCAAAGACGGTCGACTCGATGCTCCAGCGTGGGCATCTTCTGCGCGTGTCACGCGGTGTCTACCGTCTGCCCGGCGTGCCGCTCACGTTCCTCGGTGAGATGATGGCTGCAGCGCTCCGGTGCGGCCCGGACGCGCGGGTCGCCGGCGAACGCATCCTGTCTGTTCTGGGCATCCGCGAGGCGCGTCCCGACGGGCCCTTCGTGGTCTTGACCCGGCCCGGACGGGTGGTGACGGGTGTGCCCTGGTTGTGGCGTGCCGACCGGGCGCCCGGCCGCGACGGTGCGGTGGTCGGCGATGTGCCGGCCGTCGTCCCGGCGCGCAACCTGCTTGAGGTCGCCGTGGACGCTGATGATGACGGTCTCGAGCGGATCACGGACGGTTGCCGCTGGCGTGGTGGCATCCTGGCTGCAACACGAGCTTTGATGTGCGAGCTACCGCACCACCTGGGCACGATTCGCCTGGCCGAGTCCGGCCTCGTGGAGGTGGGCGCGGCTGAGTCACGGCCTGAACGGTCAGTCGACACCGTGCTCGCGGACCTCGGTGCGGAGCGCCAGGTGAATCTCACCCCGTTCGTCCGTGTTGACTTCCTGTTCCGGGGGGCACGATTGGTGGTCGAGTACGACGGCGCCGCGGCCCATGGCGGCAAGCGAAAGCGCGAGGCAGGATCAGCGCGCGATGAGGTGCTGCAGGCGCTCGGATACGCGGTGATCCACATCCGAGCCAGCGATCTCAACGACCTCGAAGGGTTGCGGGGCCGCATCGTCGAGATGCTCGCGGTCCTCACGACCCACGCGGTTGGCTGATCACGGCGCGAGCCGAGTTTCCCCGCCCGTGGAGGGGAAACTCGGACATGGCGCGTCAACGGCGTGTGGCTACATCTCCAGCAACCGATTTCCCCCTCGTGGTGAGGGGAAACTCGGCTGCAGCGCGTGAATCAGCGTGTGATGTCGGTGGTGTCGCCGAAGCCCCAGTAGGCCCAGCGATCCCAGTCGAGGTCGTACTTGGTGATGGCCTCTTTGAGAACCGACTGCTCGAGCACGCCCTTGTTCACCAGCTCGGCGAGGACGCAGTACGCGGTGGACTCGGCGTCGATGCGGTGGAATCGGCGTAGTCGCTCGCGCGTGTCGGAGCGGCCGAAGCCGTCGGTCCCGAGCACGGCGTACTGGTCACCGTCGGGCATCCAGTCGGCGATCTGGAACGCGGTCAGGCGTGACCAGTCGGTCACGGCGACGAACGGGCCGGGCCGGCCCGTCAGCTTGGCCTCGACCATCGACACTCGGCGCTCGCCGTCGAGGTGGGTTCGGTTGTAGGACTCGCAGTTCGCACCGTCGCGTGCCAGGCGGTTCCAGCCTGGTGCGGACCAGACGTCGGCTGCGACGCCCCAGTCCTCGGCCAAAAGCTGCTGCGCCCGGAGCGCCTCGAACATGATCGTGCCGGATGACATGATCGTTGCGCGCGGCGCGTCCGGTGCGTCTGCGACGGAGCCCTCCGAGAACAGGTACAGCCCGTCGATGACGTCCTGCTTGGACACGTGCGCTGGCATCGCTGGCATGACGTTGGGCTCGTTGTAGACGGTCAGGTAGTACAGCACGTCCTCGCCGCCGGTGACCTCTTCGTCGGTGAACATCCGACGGATGCCGTCCTCGACCAGCACCGAGATCTCGT
>JBLFZR010000051.1:0-10559 GCA_047610595.1 Nitriliruptoraceae bacterium
CGGCATGCACGCGCGGCAGGTCCTCGCCCCCGATCTTTAGCCCAGAGCCATCCGCGACCGTCAGCCGGAAGCCGAGCCCGGAGAGGGCACCGGCCCCTCCGTCCAGCGTCGCAGTCCCGCCCAGCCCCACCAGGATGCGAGTCGCCCCCGCCTTGCGTGCGGCGTCAAGCAGCTGCCCGACGCCCCAGCTCGTGGCCCGGCGTGGATCGCGGCGCGCCTCAGCGATGCGCGACAGCCCGCATGCCTCGGCGCTCTCGATGACAGCGGTGCCATCGGCTGTCATCAGCCACCGCGCCGCGACGGCCAGGCCCGTTGCGTCGGCGACATCCTCGACGTTGACCACCGCGTCGGCCATCGGACCGGCCAGCAACGCGTCCAGCAGGCCTTCCCCCCCGTCAGACATCGGGATCAGATCGAGCGCATCATCGGGACGCACGCGACGCCAGCCAGCCGCGATCGCTGCAGCAGCCTCTACGGGTCCGAGGGTGCCACCGAACGAATCGGGGGCGATGACGACGCGCACGCGCAGCTCCTGTCAGCGACGAACGAAGCCTACGACCACGCATCGGGCACACGCGCAACGGTACGATGCTCTCCGTACTTCTTGTCAGCGTGACAAGAAATCCGCACCTCTTATGCAGGAGCCTCCGGTGACCACCACCACGCCCCTCCCCCGTCCGCGCGCGGCGACCGTCAAGGCCAGCTCCGACACCCGCACGATCCCGACTGACTCACCTCTGCTGCGACTCGGCCGCAGGATCGACGCCGTGACCGAACGAGGCGTCGTGTGCCCCGGCGACCTGCCATCACCGAACGACCCGACGCTGCTGGACCGGGTCGCCGCCGCCAAGGCGACGCTCGGCGACCGCGTCATGATCCTCGGCCACCACTACCAGCGTGACCAGGTCATCGAGCACGCCGACACCCGGGGTGACTCGTTCAAGCTCGCGCAGGACGCGTCCACCGCGACGGCCGAGTTCATCATCTTCTGCGGCGTCCACTTCATGGCCGAGTCCGCGTCGATCCTCGCACGCGAGGACCAGCGCGTCATCCTCCCCGACCTGGCCGCCGGCTGCTCGATGGCGGACATGGCCGAGATCCGACAGCTCGAAGATTGCTGGGAGCGGCTCGGACGAGCCGGTATCGCCGCATCGACCGTGCCGCTGACGTACATGAACTCGACCGCCGCGATCAAGGCGTTCTGCGGTGAGTACGAGGGCGGGATCTGCACATCATCCAACGCCCCACGCGCGATGCGCTGGGCCATCGACGACGCAGCGATTGATGCGCCAAGCGCCGAACGCAAGGTGCTGTTCCTGCCGGACCAGCACCTCGGCCGCAACACAGCGGTGCTGGCGCTCGGGCTGGCGCTCGACGACTGCGTCGTTTACGACCCGTGGCAGCCCGACGGCGGCCTCACCGACGAGCAGCTGCAAGACGCCACCGTGATCCTCTGGAAGGGACACTGCTCGGTGCATGCCCGGTTCCAGCCCGAGATGGTCACGGCCGCGCGCGCTGAGCTTCCCGGTGTGCAGGTGTTCGTCCACCCCGAGTGCCGCCACGAGGTCGTGCTGCAGGCAGACAAGGTCGGATCGACCTCACAGATCATGCGCTGGGTCGAGGAGGCCCCCGTCGGCACGACCATCGCGATCGCGACCGAGCTAAACCTCGTCAAGCGCCTCGGTGACGAAAATCCGGACAAGAACGTCGTGTTCCTCGATGACACTGTGTGCTTCTGCGCGACGATGAACCGCATCGACGTACCGCACCTGGTGTGGGTGCTCGAAGGCCTCGTCGCGGGCGACGTCATCAACGAGGTCAAGGTCGAGCCAGAGATACGCAGATGGGCCCGCGTCGCGCTTGACCGCATGCTCGCACTCCCAGGCGACGACCAAAGCCTGCTGGCGACGACGACGACCTGACCCGGTCGATCTCATATACTGCGTGATAGGCTGTGAAGCACTAAAACAGTGTGGCCTGATTCGATTCGCGTCCCACGTCTGCCAGCGTCCATCTGCTCGGTCACGATGACTCGGGTCTCGCAGGACCGAGTCGGTCCCTCAAAGTTGGGTTGTGCGTTGCACGACAGCGAACAAGCCCTTCTTCGACGTGCTCTCATCGGTGGGCTGACCGTGTCCGTCGTGGCGGCTCCCGGGGCGATCGGCGCGGCGCCCGCAGCAATCGGACTCGGTTGGGTCGTGCTGCACGCCGGCCTCATGGCCAGCCTCGCCGTCGGACTGTGGTGTCGCTGGTGCACACCGGCGTTCAGCGCCGCCGGTGCGGCGCTGGTCGCTGCGAGCACAACCTTCGTCGTCGCGCGCGCGGTCGCCGGCGCCGTGACCACAGGCGAGGCACCGGCGGCGACGCTGGCGATGGTCACCCTGACGGCTGCGATCGGGGCTGGCGGCGTGGCATTCCTTGCGGTCCGCAGCGCACTCGCCGTCGTCGTGGGCCTCACCGTGCTCGCGTCGCAAGCCGTCGCCATCCGTTGGGGCGCGGGCGTCGCGTGGCGCACGGTGCTGGGAGCGGATGCGGTGGCGCACGCGCTGCGCTTCGGTGTGTTACTCGTGGTCATGTTCGGCCTGATCTCGACGATCGCCGAGCGTCGCGGCGCCGAGCGAGACCTCGCCGAAACCGAGGCCCAGCGGGCCGGCTCGCAGATCACCATGGAACGGGGACTCGCCAAGCTGCGGCAACGGGCGCTCGCCGAAGCCTCCCATGAGCTAAAGAACCCGCTCACGGTGGTGCGAGGCTCTCTTGAGCTGCTACTGGGCCACAACGAGATGCCTGCGGACCAGCGTCGCTCCGTTGAAGATGCGCTGTGGCGGGCGCTTCATCGGCTCGAGGAGCGCACCCATCTGATGCTCCCCGCGGGCACCGATGCTGCCATGGCGCGCACACACGACGTGAACAGACCAGAGCGACTGCATGCGATCGCCGAGCGGGCACAGGCTGCCTGCGAACCGATGCTCGCCAAACGCCTTGTGTGGAACCTGCCTGATCTTTCGGTGACCGTGTCGCCAACCGACGCTGACCACGTCTTAGAGAACCTCCTGTCGAACGCCTTCAAGTACGGGCCCCCACACGATGCGATCACCGTCTCGGCCACCGCTGAGGACACGCACGCGCGTCTGGTCGTACATGACCGCGGCACAAGCCTGACATCGCACGAGGTGTCGCGGATGTTCGAGCACGGGTTCCGCAGCGGCTCGGCACAGACCGTGGCCGAGGGCTCGGGCGTCGGGCTGTCGCTCGTCTCCCGGCTCGTGCGCGGCTGGGGCGGTCACGCCGGCTGCGAGGTCGACGCGGCTGGAACTCGCGTGTGGGTAACGATGCCGATGACGCTTCGACCCGTGCACACGGCGCCGCCGGCGGCTTCACCGGCCTGACGCAGGGGTCTATCCACAGGTTCTTTCGACCCGTCCTGCACAGCAGCGGCTGCACGCGGACGGTGTGGGCTCCGCTGACCGGAGCACCTGCATGCAACAGCCACGCCCTGCCCACGACGACCTGCACCTCGACCTCGACTGGGACGATGTCGGCCTCGCGATGCAAGCCGTCGCCCAGCCTGCGATCGAGGTAGCCCGCAACCTGCCAGGTGGAGGCGGTGGCCTGTGGGTGCTCGCAGCCGCAGGCGACACCGTGCTGCTGGTCGCTGAGAGCCGCCCGTTCGGCCCCGGCGCGTACGACGGACCCGTGATCGAGCTGGGCGCACTGGCCCTCGGGCTCGGCGCAGACCGGCTGGCGGTGGCCGTCACCGGCCGCGCCTGGTCGATCGACGATCCCATCCCACCCGTGCGTGGCGCCGGCGATATGCGGCAACGGGTGCTGATGGTGTCGGCCGTCGACGGCCGTCGCCAGCACCCACCGGTCACGAAGACGCCTCTGTTCCCGTTCGAGATTCGTGGCCGGCGCGTGCACTGGGGCACGCCGCCCGATCTGAGCGACGAGCCCGCCATGGGATGGATCCCATCCTCACTCGCTGCCGCCGTCGCCGCACGCCATGGGTTCCTCGACGGCCCCGACCGGCTGCATCAGACTCGGACGCAGCTGTCGCGCTGCCGCCATCTGGGGCACGACGTAACTCTGCTGCCCGACGGCGTCGCACGGCTCGACCCGGAGTACACGAACCACGCAGATCGGTGAGATCGTGACCGCACAACGCGCGATGAGCTGTTGGACGGCAGGAACCGGACCCGCACGTGTCGAACACACCCTTGTGGACACGCGCAGCTGTGCCGTCGTCCGGTCCCGCACACTCTGTCTCTGTGGAGCACTTCATGCATCGCACACTGCGCCTTGGCCTCGCGGCCGCTGCCACCGCAGCCCTCGCTGTCTCGAGCTTCGCGTTCGCGGTGCAACCCGTCTCGCCGATGGGCGAGCACGTCGTGGACGCTGGCGCCCCGACCGACTACGTCGCGCTGGCCGGCGAGCTGTCGCAGCCGGACTACCCCGACACGATCGTCGAGTCGCACCAGCTGCCGATCGGCGGCGGCGAGACGCTGTACGTCGAGATCACACGGCCCGATCCAGCCGTGTACGGCGAGCTCGTGCTGCCGGTCGTGATGGAGGCCAGCCCGTACCACGGCACGACAGCAAGCCGCACCGGCACGCGCATCTTCCCGGATCCCGTCGATGAGTCCGGCAACGCCATCGGTTTGACCGGATACTTCGCGCCGCGCGGCTACGCGGTCGCGATGGTCGACCTGCGCGGCACGGGCCGCTCGTCCGGCTGCCTCGACCACCTCGGCCCCAACGATGCCGCCGACCTGAAGGTCGCGATCGAGTGGGCCGCGAGCCAGACGTGGTCCAACGGTCGCGTCGGTATGACCGGCCACAGCTACGTCGGGGCCACCCAGATGGCCGCCGCCGAGCTGCGCCCCGAGGGCTTGGCGACCATCGTCCCGTCGGCCGGCCTTGCGTCGATGTACGACCACCAGTTCCAGGCCGGTGTCCCGTACAACCTCCAGTACGTCGGACCGATGGTCGCGTACGAGGCGCTTGCAATCGACCGCCACCTGCCGTCGTTTGTGCCCTCGGCGCTGGGCGACCAGACCGGTGACAACTTCGGCAACGACCCGGAGGACTTCGGCTGCGGCCTCCAGAGCTCAGCCGCTCTGTCCGGCCCAGGTCAGCTCACCGGCCAGTACGAGCTGTGGCACGCCCAGCGTGACCACTCCGAGGCCGCCACCAACATCGATATCCCGATCTTTATGATCCACGGCGTCAACGACAACGCTGCACGCATCCCCGCAGCCGAGTGGTTCTTCGGTGAGCGCTTTGACCGCGGCCAGGACAAGGTTTGGATCGGACAGTGGGACCACGGCTCCACCAACGGACGCTGCGGCAACGAGTCCGGTCAGCGGACGCTGCACCCGACCTGCCGGTTTGACCAGTTCCAGCTCGCCGTCCACGCATGGTTCGACAAGCACTTGCAGGGCATGGACGTCAACACCGGTCCCGCCGTCGAGGCGTTCCTTAACCCGCCCAAGAACAACCTGAACGTCGCCACGGTCATCAACCCCGAGTCGTTCGATGCCCCGGTCTTGACCGCGACGTCGTGGAGCCGCGTGGCCGGTCCGCAGCGCTGGTTCGTGGACGCCGCCACCAACAGCCTCACCACAACGGCACCGACCGCCGTCAGCGACGAGTCCTTCATCGTCACAGCGCAGGGCGGCCTCGTCGTATCGTCCGGCTCGCTCGAGTTCACCTCTGAGCCGCTGACGACCGACACCGTGCTGCTCGGCCTGCCGCAGCTCGATCTACGAGTGTCGACCACGTCACCGTCGGTCGACCTCGTCATCACGCTGCACAACGAAGACCCCTTCGGCACCCGCACCCCCATCACCACCTGCGCGATCGACCCGGTGCTGCGCTTCGGCGTCACGACGGTGGCGCCCGTGATCCCGGGCGAGGTGATGCGCCTCCAGCCGCAGTGCTTCACCGCCGCGCACGTCATCGCAGCCGGTCACAGCCTCGTCCTCGAGGTCGGCGGCCAAGGCCCGCACCACTTCGAGCTCGGCGGTGGCGGCATCGTCACCCTGCACACGGGCCCGGGTATGGGCGGGTTTGAGCTGCCCGTCGTGCGCGACGCTGTCCTGCACCCGGACGTACCGCTCCGCGCCGGCTGAGCAACCCCCACCACGACGACGTTGCGGTGCACGTCGTGATCCGGGTGGCGTAAGCGCGCGTCGCCCGGCATGGTGCACCTGACCGACCCAAAGACCGCAGATGCGCCCGATGACCGATCTGACGTCCGATGCGCTCACGCTCGTGGCGACCGCGCTCGACCATATTGACCGTGCGCAGGGCCCGATTGCGCTGGCCGAGCTGGCGGACGCCGCCGGCTACAGCCCCGACCACCTCGCCCGCGTGTTTCGCCGGCACGTCGGCGTAACACCGGCCCGATACCAGGCGCATCTGCGCGCCGAGACGGGGCGAAAGCTGCTGCAGGACCGATCCGTGCTCGATGCCACGATCGCACTGGGCGAGTCCTCACCCGCCCGCGTCCATGACCTGCTGGTGACGGTCGAGGCGGTGACACCGGGAGAGGCGCGGCGCGGCGGGGACGGCGTCACCATTCGCCACGGGGTGCACCCGTCGACGCTCGGCCCGATGCTGATCGCCACCACCGACCGCGGCGTGGTCCAGATCGCTTTCACCCGCGACGTGTCAGACTCCGAGGCCCTACACGACGTGACCGCACGCTGGCCGATGGCGACCCTCGTCGGCGACACTCCCGGCACAGCTGCAGTGTCGGCGCAGGTCGCGGCCGCGATCGCCGGATCGACGAACGCTGACGCACCGCTGCCACTGCTGCTGCGCGGGACCAACCTCCAGCTCGCCGTGTGGCGCGCCCTGCTGCGACTCCCAGAGGGCGCAGCGATCGCGTACGGCGAGCTCGCCGAAGCCGTCGGCCACCCGACCGCTGTCCGGGCTGTCGCGTCAGCTGTGGGGCGCAACCCGGTCGCACCGCTGATCCCGTGCCACCGCGTGCTGCGCGCGAACGGAGCGCTGGGTGGCTACCGCTGGGGGCTGACGATCAAACGCCGCCTGCTGGCGATGGAGTCCGCGCGCGGCGATGATGCGAAGCAGACGCCGCTCGCACAGGCAACACTCCCGGTGTGACCCAGCTCCCGCCCCCATCCCAACCGCCGACCGCGCCTCCGCCGTCGGTGGCCGTGGCGAGCCCTCGCCCCCGTCTTGCTGGTGTGGACATGGCCCGCGGGCTCGCGATCGTCGGGATGATCAGCGTCCACGTCGCGCCGACGCTGGGCGGCGAAGGCGGGTGGTACGCCGTGCCCTACGGGCGGGCCTCAACGTTGTTCGCGCTGGTCGCGGGCGTCGGAATCGTCCTCGCATCGCGGCGCGGCACGCACACCGCCAACGTGTCGCGGCTGCTGTGGCGCGCTGCCTGGCTGGCCCCGCTCGGCGTGCTGCTCGGCGCGCTGGGCACCCCAGTCGCGGTCATCCTGCAGTACTACGCGCTGTGGTTCGTGCTCGCGACCCCGCTGCTGCGCACGTCCACCCGGACGCTGGCGTGGATCACCGGGGTCGGCATCCTCATCGGTCCGACGGTCCTTGTCTGGTCGCACGTCGCGTACCCCGGGTGGTACGCACCGGGTCGCGGCGTCTGGCTCGGCGAGCTGGGAGATGTGTTGCTTACCGGCTACTACCCCACCGTCTCGTGGATCTGGCTTGTAACGCTTGGGATGATCGTGGCCCGGCTTGACCTCACCGACCGCACCATTCAGCAGCTGCTGCTCGTGGCTGGGTCTGCCACCGCCGTCGCGGGCTACGCACTCGGCGCTGCGTACCGAACCTCGATGCAAACGAGGTTCCAAATGGGCGAGTGGGACCGCCTGATCGACACCACGGGCCACGCGGACGGGCCGCTCGAACAGGTGGCGGTCGCTGGGCTGGCGGTGGCCGTGCTCGCCCTGTGCCTGATCATCGGCGACGTCGCGGCACCAGCCGTGGCACCCATCATCGCGCTTGGCCGCTTCGCGCTGACGGTGTACGTCGGCCACATCCTCGTGTACGCGGCTGTCCCGGACGCCATCCGCTCCCAAACTCAGATCGAGGGCGCGCTCACCACGCTCACGATCTCTGGTATCTCGTCGGTGCTTGCTCTGGCGTGGCTCGCGGTGCTGCCACGCGGCCCGCTCGAAGCCATGGACCGCGCCGGTCATCAAAGGGTGATCCTGCCCACGCTCCGAGCGTTCGGCTTGGGCACGGAGCAGGAGCGGCTGTGACGCGCATCGTCCTGGACCCCGACGACGTCAACCAAGGCGCCGTCCTGACGCTGACCGACGGCATCGTGCTTAACCTGCCGACGGCCACGCGTGCGGCCCTGGGGCGCGCATCGCGCCAGATCGCGCGGTTCCGCGCGGTGTACGCCGACGCATACCGGCCGGTGGACGTCGCCACCGCCGAGCGGCTGGCCGCTGGGGAGCTGAAGCTCGAGGACGTAACCCCCCTGCACGCCGCGGTTGCCGAGCGACACGCCGAGCTCAAGGACCAGCCGGGCCGAGGCGCCGCCGACGTCGACCCGACTGCCCTCCTCGACGATCAGCGGTGGACGACCGGCGGCGGTGTCGTGCGCCATCTCAGCGAGCTGACGCCGTCGCACCGTCGCAACCTGATCGGCTGGCTCACCCGCAGCAGTGAGGCCTTGGAAGTCGCGACCCGCGAGCAGCTGACGCCCGAGTCGCGCTCGCACATCCGACCAGCCGACCCGTGGGTCGCTGGCACGCCGCTGTACCGGGCGCTGGCAGCCCTCGACGCGACCACGGACAGCCGGGCCCTGGCGATGGACGAAGCGCGTCAGGTTGCCCGTCGCATCTCGTTCGAGGCGACGGGGCGATGGCCGTCTGACTGACCCCCGCGGGCACCGATGCCCGAGCGCGCAGAGCCCCCCCCGGTCCTCATGTTCAGCCCCGCGGCTCGTAGCGTTCGCCTCCGCCGGACAGTCTCACCCCCCCCGTCGCGCGCCCCCCGTCACGCGGATCCTTACATCGCCGGTCAGGCACGTCGTCACCATCATGGCCACGCTCGCCACCGTGCGGGCCATGATCATCGCGACCGCAGCGGTGCCACCAAACGGCAACAACGCCCAGGCCTCGCGGCGATCGCGCTCGACGTCTTCTGCACCGTCGAAGACGCGTCCATCACGACGCTCGGTGCACCGCTCGAGCTGTTCTCGTGCACCATCCACATCCGCCAGGACAGCGAGGCCGTAGGGAGTGCTCGGCTACCTCTTGCGCCGCAGGTCCCGCAGATGCATAGTTGAACGTCGCAGTCATGGAGCCGCCTTGAACCGGCCAGCCACCCCGCCCTCCGCCGCAACCACTCCAGCACACCAGACCCCGCCCACCCGCGGATCGGTCGCGGGGGACCTGCGGATCCTCGCCGGCGCGCTGGCCGCCGGGGCGCTCGTGGGGCTGTTGTTCAACGGCGTCGGCACCCGGCTGGCGATGCGGCTGCTGTTCCTGCTCAACACCGATGTCCGCGGACGGCTGAGCGATGACGGTTTCGTGATGGGTCAGTTCAGCGTGGTGGACACGCTCGAGTTGGTCGCCTTCGGCACCTTCGTTGGCACCCTCGGATCGATGGTTTACCTCGTGCTCCGCCCGCTGCGGACAGGTCACCGGGCCTTCGATGCCAGCTCCCTGGTCGTCGGACCAGCAGTGGTCGTGGGCAACATGCTCGTGCACAGCAACGGGATCGACTTTCGCCTGCTAAAGCCCACCACGTTGGCCATCGGTCTGTTCGTGGCGCTCCCGGCCGCGTCCGCAGCCGCGACGGTCTGGCTCGTCGAGCGCTGGTTGCGACCCGACGCGTGGCCGCAACGCTCAAGAGGCGGCTGGCTGGCAGCCTTGCCGCTCGCGCTCCCGCTCGGGTTCGGACTGCCGCCGCTCGTGGCCATCATCGGGCGCGTCGCGTACCGGCAGATCCCAGCCGAGCGCGCCGCCCCGATCGTGTCGTGGGCACGGCGTCTCGGCCAGGCCGCGCTCGTGGCGATCTTCGCGTACGCCGCGGTCGGCCTCGCCACCACATGCATCGAGCTCCTCGGCCTCACGTGACGACACACGACGACGGCGACCCCTGAGGGCCGCCGTCGTGTGCTGTCTGACGCCGTGTTAATCAGGCGAGCGCAGAACCGATGGTGTCGGTCATCAACGCTGCCAGGATGTACGGGTCGGCGTTCGCGTTCGGACGCCGGTCCTCGAGGTAGCCCTTCTTGTCCACGAACACCTGCCACGGGATACGAACCGAGGCGCCACGGTCGGAGACGCCGTAGCTGAACTGGTCGAAGCGCTGCGTCTCGTGACCGCCGGTGAGGCGGTCCTCGATGCCGACGCCGTAGCCCTCTAGGTGACGCTCGGTGACGCCGTCGGCCCCCAGCGCCTCGCAGCCCGCGATGATGACGTCGTAGCCACCCTCCTCGCGCATGGCCTTCGTCGAGAAGTTGGTGTGCATCCCGGCGCCGTTCCAGTCACCCTTCATGGGCTTGGCGGCGATGCTCATCTCGATGTTGAACTCCTCGCCCACCCGGT
>JBLFZR010000052.1:0-10281 GCA_047610595.1 Nitriliruptoraceae bacterium
TGCCCGGCCACCTCGACGTGCTCGACGCTGCGGTCCAGCGCACGCTTGGCGACCTCATGGACGCGCACACCGATCGTCGTGGTGTGCGTGAACATCGCCCGCTGTACGGCGTCCAGCGACGTCGCGGCGCACAAGGCGTGGCAGGTCGTCGCCGGCCGACCCTTCTTCATCTGGATAGGAGTAAGCCACGCATCGGCGGCACCCGCCGCCAGCAGCGCATCGAGCGCCACAGGCCACAGGCGCGGGTCCATGTCGTCGACGTTGCACTCGATCTGGTGCCATCGCTCTGCGGTCCCGCTATCGCCTGCGACCGCGTCGGCCGAACCGAGCACCAGTCGGGTCACGTTCGGGTGGCTTGCTGGATCGTGTCCACCTGCACCGACCCCGACCCGGTCGAGCATCATCGCAGGCTGACCGGACCACGATGTGACGAGGTGACCGACCAGCGCAACACCGGTGGGTGTTGCGCTCTCGAACTGCGCGGGGCCTGGCTCGACGGGGAACCCAGCAGCCAGCCCAAGCACCGCGGGCACCGGGACCGGCAGCGAGCCGTGCGCGGCGTTGACGCGTCCAGACCCGAGCGCGATCGGCCCTGCGTGCAGCTCGGTCAGGCCGAGCGACGCGAACCCGGCGATAACACCAACCACATCCGCGATCGCGTCCAGCGCGCCGACCTCGTGGAAATGCACATCTTGGATCGCGACCCCGTGGGCCCGCGCCTCGACCTGCGCGATACGTCGAAACACAGCGACGGCACCCGCTCGAATCTCGCCATCCGCAACCTGTCCGAGCAGCACCTCCACGTCAGCCAGCGAGCGGTGTGGCTGGGTGCCACCCGGCCACACCACCTCCACCTTGGTCGCGCGCAGGCCACCGCGCGACGCCTGGGCGGCACGCAGGCTGACGCCCAGACCCAGCGGTGCGATCACCGCGTCAAGCACACCAACATCGACCCCGGCGTCCACCAGCGCACCCAGCAGCATGTCCCCGCTGACTCCGGCGCTGAGGTCCAGCCAGCCGATCACCGCTCAACCTCGGCGTCAGCCGCTTCCGCAACAGCAGCTGTCGCACCAAGATCCACAGAGAGCATCCGGATCGCGGCGCATGCGCCGCCAAAACCGTTATCGATGTTGACCACCGTCACGCCTTGCGCGCAGGACGCCAACATCGCATGCAGCGCCGTGATGCCGCCCTCGGCCACGCCGTACCCGACCGACGTCGGAACCCCGACCACCGGTGCGGACACCAGCCCGCCCATCACCGATGCCAACGCCGCGTCCATCCCTGCCACGACGATGACGATGTCGGCCTCACGGATCTCGTCCACGCGATCAAGCAGTCGCCACAGCCCCGCAACACCGACGTCCACGATCAGGTCACAGCGCACCCCTGTGAACCGCAGCGTGGCGACGGCTTCTGCGGCGACGGCCTCGTCGGATGTGCCGGCGGCGACGACGGCCACACGGCCAGCCCGTGGCTCGCACCCGCCGTGCAGCACGGCGGTTGACGAGACGGGATCGTGTACAAATCCGGGCACGCGAGCCAGCCCGAGCGCGGCGACCCGGGGCGCCGACAGGCGCGTCAGCAAGGTCGGAGACCCAGCGGCCGCGAGATCGTCGATGATCTCGACAAGGTGCTGGTCGAGCTTCCCGTCGCACAGCACCGCCTCGGGCATCCCAAGACGCCGCGGCCGATCGTGATCGTGGAGGTGCGTCATGCGACGGGCTCGGCGATGGGAAGAAAAGAGCGGCCCGGCGCGTACGGGGCGCTGTCGAGCGCGACCGACACAAGCTCCGGTGCCACCGACTGCATCGCGACGGCCACCGCCGACACGACAGCATCTGTGATCAACGATCGTGCGTCCACGGGCACCTCGATAAGCACCGCATCGTCACGAAGCCGACAGCGCACGACGGCTGTACCCGTGGTCTGACGGATCAGCTCCTCGCCGACGTCAACCGCCCGCAACCGCAGCTCGGTCACGCGCGTGCCGGTGTACAGCCGGCTTGCGAGGCAGGGCGCGGCCGGCAACGTCGCCCAATCCAACCCCTCGGCTAGGGCCTGCGCACGGATGCCGTCCTTGGTGACGCCGGCCTCAACGTACGGGTGGCGTACCTCGTGCTCGGCCGCAGCCACGAGGCCCGGGCGGTACTCGGCGAGGTCATCGATGTTGGCACCCGACAGCAACGTCCAGCCGTCTACTCCCCCGCCGTCCGATGCCCCGGCAGCCGATGCCCCGCCATCTGATGCCCGGGCCTCGGATGCAAGGGCGGCCGACAGCCGACCCAGCTCGTCGTACAGGTTGGTCTTGCAGAAGTAACACCGGTCCTGCGGGTTGCTGAGGTAGCGCTCGTCGGCGAACTCGTCCGACGTCACCACATGCAGCTCCCACCCGTGCTGGTCGGCGGCTGCCATGACACGGGCCGTCGCGGACGGTGGGACCGCCGGCGTCACGGCGTGGGCGACGACCGTGCGACCGGTGCCACGGTGCGCGAGGTACGCCAGCAGCAAGCTGTCCACACCCCCGCTGCACGCGACGATGCGACGCGGCATCTGCGCAAGCACGGCGGCGACCGCTGCACCCGGTGTCTGCCCCTCGAGGCGCTGCGTCATCTGGCCCTCTTCCTCGGTCAGGCGGCCCATCGAGAGCCGTGCCGCAGCCGTACCGCGGGTGTGCTGATGGTGACACATGCTGCTGCCCCTCGCCGCCGAACACGGCAGGGCCGCGCGTACATCGTGACGGCAGCTGCCACCACCGTGGCCGTCGCGAGCGCTGCGCTGCCCGGGCGGCCTCATCCATCGTCACGCAGGTCACCTACCGTCGACGCACGCCAGCCACCCGGGAGCCGCCGTGCCATCCATCGTCGATCTAGCTCGCACCGCCGCCGACGTCACGCGTCAGGCCGACACGGCGATCGCCGAGGCCGACGGTCTGGTGGCGGCCATCGTCGACACAACCGACCCCACCTGGGCCACCGTGATGGCCCCGCTCGACGACGTGGCCGCGATCATGTCGCGCGTCGGAGGTAGCGCCGTGTTCATGGCGTACGTCCACGATGATCCTGACGTCCGCGCAGCTGGCCACGCCGCCGAGGAGCGGCTGCAGCAGTGGGGCATCGAGCTGATGTTCCGTGACGACCTGTACGCGTCCGTCACCGCGTACGCCGCGACGGACGAGGCGTCGGCGCTGTCAGGTGAGCGAGAGCGGATGCTCCGGTTCACGCTGCGTGACCTGCGCCGCGCCGGACACGAGCTCGAGCCGGCCGACCGTGTCGCGCTCAAGACGCTGCAGCAGACGCTCGTCGAGCACAGCATCGAGTTCCAGCGCAACGTCACCGAGCACGAAGACGGGCTGATCGTGCGCCGCGAAGATCTCGCCGGACTGCCAGACAGCTACATCGAGGGGCTGGCGGCCGGGCCGAGCGAGGGCAGCTACACCATCTCAATGTCCTACCCCGATGTCGTGCCGTTCATGGATCGAGCCGAGCGCCGAGACCTGCGGCAGGAGCTTGACCGGCGGTTCTCGAACCGCGGCGGCGACCGCAACCGGACCCTGCTGCAGCACACGGTCACCTGCCGGGCACAGGCGGCTGCGCTCCTGGGACATCCGTCGTGGGCCCACCATCAGCTCGAGCTACGCATGGCCGGCACCCCGGACGCGGTGCACACGATGTACGCCGGCCTGACCCAACCGTTGACCACCGCTGGCACCGCCGAGCGGGCGGTGATGCAGGCGATGCTGGCACACGACACCGGCGATGATCACGCCGTGATCGAACGTTGGGACTGGCGGTTCTACCACGCCAAGCTTGAGCGCGAAAAGCACGGCGTGGACCGAGCGCAGATCGCCGAGCACTTCGCGCTCGAGGCGGTGCTGGACGGGATGTTCGCGCTGACCGGCGATGTGTTCGGCCTGACCTACGCGCCCGCCGATATCCCGACCTGGCACCCCGACGTGCGATCGTTCGAGGTGCGCGACCGTTCGACAGACGAGCACATCGCGCACTTCTACATGGATCTGTTCCCACGCGAGGGAACGTTCGGCCACGCCGCCGCCTTCACGCTGGTCAAGGGCCGACGGCTGCCTGACGGCAGCTACCAACATCCGGTCTCGGCCATCGTCGCGAACTTCACGAAACCAAGACCAGGCAGGCCATCGCTGTTGCAGCACGCCGAGGTCGAGACGTTGTTCCACGAGTTCGGCCACATCCTCCATCAGGTGCTGACCCGCGCTGCGCTGACACGCTTCGCGGGCACGGCCGTCGAACGCGACTTCGTTGAGGCACCGTCCCAGATCATGCAGCACTGGACCTGGCAGCCCGAGGTGCTGGCGAAGTTTGCGCGCCACCATGTGACCGGTGAGCCGCTGCCGACGTCGTTGGTCGACGCGCTGGTCGCGGCACGCAACCTCGACGTCGGGCTGAAAACGCTGCGGCAGGTCCAGCACGGCTGGCTCGATATGCAGCTGCACGGACCTGATGCGGCCAGCCTGTCGCTGGACGACGTGACCCGAGCGGCGACCGAGATGACCCTCGTGCCACACCCCGAAGACACCTTCTGGCCCGGAACCTTCGCCCACATCCACAGCGGGTACGACGCCGGGTACTACGGCTACCTGTGGGCCGAGGTGATCGGTGACGACATGTTCCGCCGTTTCCAAGAGGAAGGCGTGCTGTCACCCATCGTCGGAGCCGAGTACCGCCGCGAGATCCTCGAGGCCGGCGGCACGCGTGACGCCGGCGACCTCGTGCGCCGCTTCCTCGGCCGCGAGCCGGACAACACCGCGTTCCTCACCAAGCTCGGGCTCCGCTAGGCGAATCGGTTCCACGATGTGGGCTGAGCCTGCCAAGCTGGCCGCGTGCACCCACATCGTCGTAGGTCGCGGTCACGACACCGCATCCAGCGAGCCCTCCAGGCGCAGCATCGAGTGGGTGCGGTGGATGATGTTGATCTGCACCAGCACCGCGGTGAACGCCTCGATCGCACCCGCCGACGCAAGGCCACCTGCGTCCACACCACGGATGCCGCGCACGGGCGCCAACAGATCAATCACCTCGCGGCGCGCATCGGCGGCGGAGCCGCACACCAGCACATCGACACCGAGCTCGCGGTCGATCTCTGACAACGGCCCCGATGGCAGATGGTGGAACGCCCCAACCACCCGACAGCCTGGCAACCGCGCCTCGACCTCGGCGGTGACCGAGCCCCGTGGCATGGTCAACGGCGACATCTCGGTCCCGATCCGGGTGAGCGCGTTCGCCATCGTGATAACCGTCTTGCCCTGTGCGAGCGGTGCGAGCTCGTCGCACATCCGCAGCGCTGGCTCCCACGGCGCCGCGAGCACCAGCAGCTCGGCGGCGGCCGCGTCCATGTTCGCCACCCCCCGCACCGCAAGGTCGTGACCGGGCCACGCGGCGCGTAGCTCGCCGGCTGCCTCCGCCGCGCGATCAACATCACGAGAGCCCACCAGCACGGCGTGCCCCGCTGACGCCAGCCGCGCGGCCAGAGCTCGGCCCGCCGGTCCCGTCCCGCCCAGCACGCCAACCGTTCGACGCCCAATCACCCTGTCGCGGCCTGTCGCTGCTCCGTCGCTGGCCATCCACCACCTCCGAGTCTGACTCCATGTTGGCACATCGCTGCACGCCTGGGGCGGCGACACAACGCAGATCTCATTTGAGTGGAGGAAGTGGGCTCCCGGACGGCGAACACCTCACACACGGGGCTGTCGACGCCTCGACGTCGACGACAGGCTGCTTGATGACCCGCCCGCTTCCCCGAATCTTCCTCGCCTCGGCGTTGGCAGCGACCGCGTTTGCTCCGTTCACCGCGCCGACTGAGGCACCGATCTCGGCCGCGGTCGACCTCGGCCTCGACGTGCCGGGACCCGGCGTGTTCATCTCTGAGAACATCGAGTACGTCGCGACGATTCCGGTCGATGCGCCGGGCGTCGGCGGCAAGTTCATCGACGTCGACGACACGACCTACTACTTCATGACCGGCGAGAAGGGGCTGTCGATCTACGATGTCAGCGACCCGTCCGTGCCGACGCACATCTCGACCACACCGTTCCCGCACTCACAGAACGAAGATCTCGCCGTGGCCGCTGACGGTTCACGCGTCGTCATCTCGGCCGACGGCGGGCTGCCCGCGCCCATCCTGATCAACCAGGGCGTCCACGTGTTCGACACGTCGGACCTGACGAATCCGGTCAAGGTCGCATCGTTCGCGGGCAACACGCACACCACCGAGTGCGCCGACCCGGGCTGCACCTGGCTGTACACCTCGACCGGGAAGATCCTTGACGCCACCTTTACGAACGGCGACACCATCGAGGAATCTGGCTCATGGGCCGTCGCCGGCAACGGCGACACGGTCGGTGGTCGCCACGCGCTGCACCGCGACGCGGCGGGCTACGTCATCTCTGACTCGCAGCCGCGCCTGGTGTTGGACCCGCGGCCGCACACCGGCGTTGACGGCACCGAGTACGGCTACGACAACCCCGAGCTGCTGGCGGAGGGTCTGCGCCGAGAGAGCGGAGATCCCAAGCTTCAGCACAACAACATTCGTCCGTCCTCGCTCAACTTCGTGTCCCGTAACCCCAGCGACACCGCGGACAGCTTCGACGAGCCGAATGTCCCAGCTGGCAGCCGGTTCTCGCTTGGTGCAGGTTCGCTGCGCGCCGGTGAGCTGCTGGTCGCCAACTCTGAGTCCAACATCAACCCGAGCTGCAACATGTCCGGCGCCCTGAGCACCTGGGACATGCGCAACTTCGACAAGGGCCGCGCCCCCGTCCAGCTCGACGTGTTCCACCCCGCGTCGGGCACCTGGGCTGACGGCTCGCCTGCGCTGGCCGCCTCCGGCTGCTCGGGCCACTGGTTCGACGTGTCCGGCGAGTACGTCGCCGCGTCCTGGTACGAGCACGGCGTCCACGTGTTCCACGTCGGCCTCGACACCGGCGCACTCACCGAGGTTGGCTTCTTCCAGACCGCTGCCACGATCGCAGGCCAGTCCCAGTGGCACGTGGCCGATGACGGCACGATGTACATCTACGCCGCGGACTACGCACGCGGCATCGACATCCTGAAGTTCGACCCCGAGGGTGCACGCCCGTCCGACGACGAGCGCCTCGACAGCTGGTTCGCGGGCGCCGCGAAGGCTGACGACATCCTTGTGCAGCAGTTCCAGTACGCCTGCCGGCTTGGCACGCTGCAGGGCTGATTGACTCGACATACGAGGGGAGCGACCGCTGCAGCGGTCGCTCCCCTTTTTTGTTCGCTGCCTGCAAAGCAAGCGTCAGTCGCGGCGACGACGTAGCCCGAGGCCAAGACCGAGCAGGGAGATGGCACCGAGCACCGCGCCGCCACCGGTCATCGGCAGCGTCAAGTCAACGTCGAGTGTCTCGTCGAGCACAGCCGAGGGGAGGTCGCCACCGGCAAGCGCCTCAACAGACTCGATCTGCAGCGAGACACCACCGTTGACGCCGGTCAGCAGGTCGACGCCTGCGGCCACGACGCTGGTTCCCGACATCTCGACGCCGTCGCTGCTCCGCGTCACGGGGACCGGGTCGCTGAATGTGAAGGAGGACTCGAGCGGCGTTCCCTCGAGCACCGTCATCGACTGGCCGGCGGGCACCTCGATGGTGGTCGCCTCCTCACCCAGCAGCGCAGCGAACGCCGACGACAAGGTGATCGTGGCGGCTGCACCAGCACCGCTCGTCGCGACGGTCTCCAGCGCTCGGTCGTACGTCGAGGTGACGGACGCCGGCAGCACGACCACCGTCAGCAGCGGGTCCACCGACGACAACAGGTCCGGAAGTGTCACGGCATCGAGCACGCCGTTCACGAGCTCAACGGCCGTCGGCACCAGCTCTTTGAACGTGTCGGCAAGACTCTCCGACAGCTCCCCCACAACGGCGTCCAGCACGTCGGTGAGCAGGCCGGTTACCACGTCTGTGAGGTCGCCGATCGCCGGGAGCTCCAGCTGAATCAAGGCAGCTTCGGCCGCACTGACGACCGATGCAGCATCTGTGGTCACCGCCGCTGTCGAGCCGCCGACCGACAGCTGCGCCAGCTCCAGCCCACGCAACGCCTTGGTCAACGCGTCCGAGACGTTGGTCACGATCGCGTTCACGCGTGGCAGCTCCGTCAGCTGTTGTGCGAGCTCGACGCACGCGAGCGGCAGCACCTGCTCTACCTCCTCGATCGCATCGTCGAGCTCGTCCACGATCGGGTCGGTCACGAACGCCGGCGGGTCGTTTGCCAGCAGCTCCGTCACCGGGTCGACGACTTCGTCAGCCACGTCTGTCAGCTGCTCGAGCCCAGTCACGCACTGCTCGGCGAGGCCGTCAACGACTGGGGAGAGAAGCTCGCCTGTCGTCTCTTCCAGCGGCGCAAGCGCGAGGTCGATCTGCGCCGTCAGGTCCTGTGCGAGCCCGTCGACTAGCAGGTCAACGAGGTCAGCCAGCAGAAGGCCGTCCAGCGAAACGTCCACGAGAGTCGCGTTGGCGATCGCAGAGGGCGTGTCGCCACCCGTCGCTGCCGCGTCCGAGCAGGCCGCGCTCACCGGCACGCTCGCAAGGGGGGCCGGAAGGGTCGGCACCAGGCAGTTCTGCCCGGTTGCAGGGGCGCGCACGGTTGCATCCGTCGCGCTTGCGGCCGTCGATGCGGTCATCTCCAACAGGCGCACGCCGGCGCCAGCGGCGGTCGCGCCGCCAGTCGAACCGGCGGTCGCATCTGCGATCGCGCCATCGAGGGAGGCGCTGTCGAGCAGGTTGAGCAGCACCCCGGCGACCGAAGCCTCACCTCGATGCGTTCCCGCGGCAGCGGCGGCCGGCAACGCCGCCCCCATCACCATCGTCGTCGCGACTGCTGCCGCAGTCCACGTGCGTCGTGTCCGACTCATGCCCACTCCTGTTGTGCCCGTTGCGGCGGCACGATGCCGCGGCCGATTGGACGTCCAACATACGTCCGATGAGCCGCGATAACGCAACAGTTGCCATCACCCTGAGCGCCCATGCAGTCACGCTGCGTGCGCGATTGCGCGCATCGGACGATCAGCCGTCAGTGCTTAACTGGCGAGATATGCGGCCTCACAGCCGCGGGGCGTGCTGCGCGGCGAGGGCTCGCCGGCGCTCAGTTAGCACCGCCGGACCAGCAGCTCGACCACAGCCCGGCACCCGCGGTGTATGCCTCCCCGAACGCCACCTCCAACTCGGCGGCGTACGAAGGGTTCTCGGACCGAAAGCCGTCCAGATACCGGTCGTCCGCGAACCCCAGACGAGCCAGCTGAACGCCAAGGTCGCCGTCCGACGTGCGAACACGCGCCACCTGCCGGCCATGAGTGTCCTCGGCGTACACCTGCGCGACGAACCCGTACGCCAGCATCGCGGCTGTCTGTGCCATCGCCTCCGAACCACCACACTCGCTGCGTTCAGGCGTGTTAATCAGTCCGACCCGGTACTCGGCACCATCGGTCGCCACGAACGAGTCGCCGTCCTTGAGATCCTCAAGAAAAAGCACATCGCCGTCGGACCCGTCGAGCCCCTGCACGGGGCTGACGGAGCACCCTGTGAGGCAGAGGCCTGCCAAGGCAACGGCGGCGATCGGTCGTCTCATGTGCAGCAGGATGCCCTGTGACCAACCGAGAAGCCCGCTCCGCGATCACAGGACCGGTCCAGATACGTGCATCAGGAGCACACCCACAGCAGCACGGGATGCGCTCGTCGGGATGCGGGGGTTACGGAGCGCAGGGCCTCATAGCCCGACCCCGATTCCGACCCCGACCCTCCCAGGAACCCTTCATGCTCGTCGAGATCTGGTCCGATGTCGTCTGCCCGTGGTGCGCAGTGGGCAAGGCACGCTTCGAGCGTGCCCTGGCTCAGTTCGAGCACGCAGACGAGGTTGAGCTCCGCTGGCGGTCGTTCGAGCTCGACACCAAACGCGTCACGGTGCCGGATGAGGACTACGTGACGTTGCTGGCGACGAAGTACCGGACCTCACGCGATCAGGCGCAAACGATGATCGACACGATGACCGAGAGCGGCGCGGCTGAGGGCCTCGAGTTCCGGTTCGACATCGCCAAGCCCGGCAACACGTTTGATGCACACCGGGTGCTGCACCTCGCGGCCGCGCGTGGGCTGCAACACGAGGTGCAGGACCGCTTCCTCGCCGGCTACCACTCGGAGGGAGCCGCGATCGCGGACCACGCCACGCTGATACGACTTGCAGTCGAGGCAGGCATGGTCGAAGACGAGGTGAGCACGGCGCTCAGCACGGACACCTA
>JBLFZR010000053.1:0-10006 GCA_047610595.1 Nitriliruptoraceae bacterium
GCCACTTGCCGAACGCGCCCTGCTGGACGTGGTCGGGGACCCAGTTGATGGTCTTGTTCAGCTCGACCATGCGGTCGCGGAACTTCGTCACCTCGACGTACCACGACGGGATGGCGCGGTAGATCACTGGCGTGTCGGTGCGCCAGCAGTGCGGGTAGTTGTGCTCGTAGGTCTCGTGACGAACCACGACACCGAGCGCCTTGAGGTCCTTGATGATGGCCGGGTTGGCGTCGAACACGTTCATGCCGGCGTAGGTCGAAACCTCGTCGGTGAACTCGCCCGCGTCGTCAACCGGGACCACCAGCTCGATGCCGGCGGCGGTGCAGACATCAAAGTCGTCCTCACCGAAGCCCGGCGCCATATGCACCACGCCGGTGCCGTCGCCGGTCTCGACGAAGTCTGCCAGCAGCACGCGGTGGCTGTTGGCGTGATCCGCGAAGAAGTCGAACGGCGGGTGGTAGGTCATGTCTTGCAGCTCACGGCCGGTGAACCGTGCGAGCACCTCCGGATCAGCACCGACGTACGACTCGTACGAGCCGAGCGCCTCCTCGCCGAACAGGTAGCGCTGGGCACCCTGATCGGTGGCAACCTCGACCAGCGCGTACATCACGTCGGGGCCCACGGCGACGGCGAGGTTGGACGGCAGCGTCCACGGCGTCGTCGTCCAGATCACGATGGACGTCGGCAGCGTCGGCTTGCCCTCGACCGCGATGTCCTCGGTCAGCCGGAACGCAACGGTGACGGCGGGATCTTGCCGGGGACGCGTGGCGTCGTCCATCCGGATCTCGAAGTTCGACAGCGGTGTCTGCGCACCCCATGAGTACGGCATGACCCGCTTGGTCTCGTACACCAGCCCCTTGTCCCACAGCTGCTTGAAACCCCAGATGACGGACTCCATGTACGGGAGGTCCATCGTCTTGTAGTCGTCTTCGAAGTCGACCCAGCGACCCATTCGAGTGACGTACTGCTCCCAGTCGCCGGTGTACTGGAGCACCGATGAGCGGCACGCGTCGTTGAACTTGTCGATGCCGAACTCGGTGATGGCCTTGCGGCCGTGCACCTCAAGCTCCTTCTCGACGACCATCTCGGCCGGCAGCCCGTGGCAGTCCCATCCGAACCGTCGGTCGACGCGCTTGCCGCGCATGGTCTGGTAGCGCGGGACGGCGTCCTTCACGTAGGACGTCAGCAGGTGCCCGTAGTGCGGCAAGCCGTTCGCGAACGGCGGACCGTCGTAGAACACGTACTCGTTCTCGGTCGGTCGGTCGTTGATCGACGTCTGGAACGTGTCTCCCTCTGCCCAACGTGCGAGGATGCGCGCCTCGAGAGCCGGGTAGTCCGCCTTGGCGGGTACGTCGGGGTACGGCCCGTCGTGGGCGGGGCCGTCGTGCGAGCGGTGTGCGGCGTCGTTCATCAGATACCAGTCCGAACGGGGCTGTGCGGTGGGCGAGCGTACTCAGGACACCGACCACGCCCGCCTGCGACGGGCGTGAACGCTAGCTGAGGTTGGTGCGGTGGGCGAGACACCGTGATAGCGGTCCTGCGTTCCAGCAGGCATGCTCGTGCAACATGTGTGGAAGAGGCGGATGTGGGCAGGCTCGAGTCAGCACAGGCACGCGGGGTGGCAACCGCTGTGTTCATCGTGCTGTTCCCGTTGAGCTGCCTGTTGACGCGCAACCTCCAGATCGTCGGCGGTCTACCGGGACTGGGTGTGACAACCGGGCTGATCATCGCGTATCTGCTGTTTGTTGGGCCCATCGGTGGTCCGGTGGTGTTCAGCGCGATGTTGATGGATCAGCTGCTCGTACAGGAGCTGGCGCTGACGTCGAACGGTGTCGCCGCGGCCGCGGCCAGAACGGCGGTGCTGGTTGGGGGCGTGCTCTTTCTTGAGCACCGGTTCCGAGTGCTCGGCCCTGCGCGACGGGCATGGGTCGTGGGTGAGTTTGTTCTGATATGCGCCGTGCTGACGGTAGGGCTAAGCGTCCTGCTCGGTTTGCTGATCACGGGCGCACCATGGTCGGGGCCAGACCTCCTCCAGCGGGTCATAGGTGACGGCCTCGGCGTGCTGTTACTGGTGCCAGGGCTGCGGATGCTGGTGCTCGGTGAGGGGCTCACGACCAGTCGGCGTGACGCCCAACGGATCGCGGTCGCGGGCGGGTTCGCCGCGGTTGCGCTGCTGGTCACGCTGCGTATGGGCGGTGGTGCCGTCGCGGAGGTTCAGATCGCCGTGTTCCCCATCCTGATCATGTCTTTCCTGGGCGGGACGGTGATTTACAGCATCGGTGCGTTCGTGACCACCCTGATCGTGGCCATCCCGGCGGCGATCTTGCTGTCGGTGCCGCCAGAGATGTCGATCGGTGGGCACGCGACGTGGTGGATGGTCGCGGCCGGTGGTCTGATGCTTTCGGCCGAGGGCGACAGGAGTCGGGCCGTGACCAACGAGCTGCAGTCGCTGTTCTCGTTCGGTGCCACCCCGACCGCCGAAGCCTCTGTTGACACCGCCATCCTTCGCCGCGCGAACGATGCGCTGGCCACGATCACCGGGTGGGCTCCTCATGAGCTGCGAGGCTGTGACCTACGCGACCTGATCGTGGAGGACCCGGAGGACACGACGAGCTGCGCTGCGCTGTTGGACGGCACCCGTCGCGAGCTGCGATGTCACCTCCACCTGCGGTGCCGGGACGGGAGCCTGCGCTGGGTTCGCTTCCACGGCCAGATCGTCGAGCTCGGTGGCTCACAGCCAGATGTGCTGCTGCTCCAGTTCGTAGATATGACACAAGAGCGCGAGCGCGAGGATGCGCTGCGTCGCAGCAATGTTGCGCTCGAGCAGTTCGGCCGTCGGGTGTCGCACGATCTCAAGCAGCCGCTCGCTGCGATCGCCGGATACGCCGCGACGCTGCGTGAGCACGCTGATCGTCTGGCGCCGGACGTCGTAGACGGCATGCACGAACGGCTCGACGCGGCTGCGCGCCGGGCCGTCGTGCAGCTTGATGAGATGTATGACGGTGCCGCAGTCGATGGCGGTGGCGCGACGACAGTGGAGCTCGATGGAGTCGTCAGATCGGTTGTCGAGCTGCTCGATATCGAGCTTGCCGAACGTGACGCTGTCGTCGAGACCGCGCTGGCCGCACCGCGACTGCACACGGACGCAAGTGAGCTGCAGCAGGTGGTTCTGAACCTCGTGAGCAACAGCCTGAAGTACTCGCACCCTGACCGGCCTCCCCGCATGCGGGTCTCGTCGCGTGTCCGAGGCGCTGGCGTCGAGCTGACCGTGACAGACAACGGTCAGGGGATCCCCGCCGATCGCTTCGAGGACGTGTTCTCGGCTGGTGCGCGGCTGGCCCCGAATGCGGCATTTGGTCGTGGCATGGGGCTCGCGGACAGCCGTGCGATCATCGAGGCTGCTGGCGGTTGGCTGCGCGCGGAACCGTTCGTTGGGGGGGCGCGGTTCGTCGTCTGGCTGCCTGACCCCATGGCCGCGCAGGCTGCCTCGCCGGTCCGTGTGCTGCTGGTGGACGATGACGTGGACTATCGGGGCGTCATCTCGCTGCGACTGATGCTCGAGGAGAAGATTGAGGTCGTCGGAGAGGTGGACTCGATCGCAGCTGCGATCGCAGCCACGGCTTCGATGGCCCCCGACATCGTGCTGCTCGACCGGTGGCTTCCGAACGGTCACGGGCGGGCCGCCGTGCAGGCGCTGACCGAGGCGTACCCCGATGTGCGTATCGTCGTGCTCACGTCAGATATGACCCCTGCGCTCTCCGCGCGGGCGCGATCAGATGGTGTGCTGCGGACCATCGCCAAGAGCAAGTCGGCGGACGAGCTGGTGCGAGAGCTGGTCGGGGCGGCTGGATGACAGTACGGACGGTGTCGCGATGATTGAACCGCTGCTGCATCTGGTGTCGGCGTCCGAGTTCGACGTCGAGGCAACCGAGCCCTACGCGCCGCCGTCACTGGATGTCGAGGGATTCGTGCACTGCGCAACGCTCGCGCAGGTGGCAGGCACGGCCCGAATGCTGTTCGCCGGGACCGCCGATCTGCTGCTGCTGGTGCTCGATCCGCGGGCGCTTGACGCCGCGGTGCAGTGGGAAGACCAGTACGGCATCGGTCAGACGTTCCCGCACGTGTACGGGCCGGTGCCGCGGGCGGCCATCGTCGACGTGATCGCGTTCCCGCCAGGCGCGGGGGGGCGCTGGTCGCGGCCGGTGCTGGCCCCGCTGCGATAGCGGATGACTGGCAGGCTGAGGCGCGCTGCAGTGCGATCAGCGCCTCGCGGGCACGCGCGACGCCGCTGTCCGCGCCGGCGGTGCTGTGGTCCACCCACGCGGATGCGTCCTCGTTGCGGGTTGTCACCACCTCATGGCCACGGCGACGCTGGCGCTGTCGGACAGCGTCGACGCAGGCTCGGCGAGCGATGCTCAGCACCCAGGTGCGGGCTGAGGCGCGGCCCTCGAACCCGGCCACAGCCTTGGTGACGCGCAGGAACACGTCTTGGGCCACGTCCTCGGCGACGTCCGGCGCGACGCGCACGGTGCAGCAGCGCACGACGTCGGGGTACAGCCGGCGAATGACAACCGACAGAGCCAGCTGATCGCTGTCACGGGCTGCCAGCAGCTGGTTGGTCAGCTCGCCGTCCACGCGCGCTCCACGGTGCGTCTTGGTGTGAATCACCGGAGCCGGGAACCAGCAGCGAGGCAGAAGCGACCAACTGGCCGTGTCAGTAACGCAGATCGAAACTCACATCCTGACCCAGATTGCAAACCAGATACCGGCCTAGATATGGGCCTAGATACGGGCCTAGATGCGGGGGCTCCTTTGCGTGTATCCATCCTTCTCATCGCTGCCACCACCGCTGCCTTGACGCTTGTCGCTGCGCCTGCGTTCGCGCACACGACGGTCACCCCCAGCACCACGGTGGCCGGCGCGTACGCGGTGATAGATATGCGGGTGCCCCATGGCTGTGAGTGTGTCGCGACCGCCGTGCTCGACGTGCCGATCCCCGCAGGCGTCGTGTTGGTGAAGCCCGAGCAGGTCCCGGGCTGGACTGTCACGACCGAGACCGGCACGTACGACGAGCCGGTCATCATGCACGGGCAGGAGCTCACCGAGGGTGTCGTCTCGGTGACGTGGACTGCGGACGATGGCGGCGAGATCCCGGCTGGCACGTCGGGCGTGACCTGGGCGGCGCTGGTGCTGTCGCTGCTCGGTCTTGGGCTTGGAGGCGCCGCGTTCGCCAAGGCAGGCACGACCGCTACACCTGGCGCCATCTGATCGGGAACGGCGGGGTCATTCGGCCCCGCCGTTCTGTTGTCTACGGTGCGACACTGCCCAAGGCGTGATCTTTAGGAGGCAGCATGGACACCAGCTGCACCACCTACCGCGAGGCGCTGTCGGCGCGTATCGACGGTGAGCGCCACGAGCTGCGTATCGAGGTCGTGGACGCCCATGTGCTGGGCCGCGCCGCCTGCACCAGCTTCTCGGCGGGCCTCCCCATGCTGGGCGAGCGTGTTGCTGCGTTGTTGGTGGTCCCGATCGCGGATGGCACCGCGGGCGTGCTCGCCGCCGCCGGTGCTGCGCGTCTGCGTGCACCTGGGCGCGCGGAAGGGGAGCTGCGCGGCCTGCTTGGTCTGGCCGCCAGCGTGCAGCTGGTGCTCGCGCTGGTCGCCTTGTCGAGCATCGCTGGTGACCACATCGCGCGTGACCTGGTGATGTTTGAGCTGGCCGCTGCTGGCGGTCTCGCGGCCGCAGCTTGGCGTCCGGTCTTCGCTGTGGGCCTGCTCCCGATGGTGGCGTTGGCTGCGCTGGCCGGCGTTGTCGCGATGGGCATCGACATCTCGACCGGTACGTCCACGCTGGCTGCCGAGCTGCCGCACTTCATCCTCGCAGTGGCCGTGTGGCCGTTGCTGGCGCTGGCTCGACGGCAGGGGCTCGCGGCTACCGTCGCGTCACGATGAACACCCCCCACACGATTCCTGTGCTCCGCCGAGCGTTGCTGGTCCTGCTGGCCGCGCTCGCGGCGGTCGCTGTGTCCGCAGCTCCTGCGATGGCGCACGCCGCGGTGGTCCAGACCGTGCCGTTTGACACCGAACGACTCGACTCGGGCGACGTCGTGGACGCTGTCACGATCGAGTTCAACGAGCCCGTCGATGCGCCGCCGGGCGGCATACGGGTGTTCGACGCGGACAACCAGCGCGTCGACGTAGATGGACCGGTTGCGGCGGCTGATGATGACCCGGCGGTTGTGGGCCGCTCGGTCCCGAACCTTGGCGTTGGCTCGTACCTGGTCACGTGGCGCGTGGTGAGCGCGGACGGGCATCCGCTGCGCGGTGCGTACGTCTTCACGGTCGGGGATGCGGCCCAGCTCAGCGACAGCTTCATTCAAGATGTCTTCGGCGCTGGCGATGGTCCCGCGCGACCGGCATCAATCGTTGTGGCCGGGCTGACGTATGTCGTCGTGCTGCTCGCGGCGGGCGCGTTGCTGTCGATCAGCCTCGCAGGAGCGACGCAAGACGGGCGTGTCGCCGCGTTGGTGCGCCGCGCGGCGCAGCTCGCGATCGCGCTGAGCCTGCTCACCATCCCGTTGCAAGCGATGGCGGTGTCTGGCGATGGCCTCGCTGCCGTGACCAGCGGGGTGCAGCTCGGCGCGGTGCTGTCGGCGTCCGTCGGCATCGGCGCGCTCGTGCGGGTTGTTGCGCTCGTTGGCGTGCTCGGGCTGTCTGGGAGGGCCCGAACCGCGGCCGGTGTCGTTGCGTTGCTGTCGTTCCTGATCGACGGGCACACCCGCACCGTCGAGCCGTCGTGGCTGATGTTCGGCGCTGACACCGCCCACCTGCTGGCTGGCGCTGTGTGGTTCGGCGGCCTCACCGTGCTGCTGCTCAACCTCCGCGCCCGCAAGCTCGCGGACGATCCGATCGGCGGAGCCGCGATGGTTGCGGGCTGGTCGAAGCTGGCCACCTGGGCTGTTGTGGTTGTGAGCGTTGCTGGCTCGGCGCTCACGTTCGCGCTGGTCCGTGAGCCGATCGCGTTGTTGACCACCACCTACGGCCAGCTGCTGCAGGTGAAGCTGATCCTTGCCGGCATCGTGATCGCGCTGGGCGCCTACAACCACTTCAAGCTTGTGCCAGCGGTCAAGCGGGCCGTCGTTGAGGTTCCTTCCGGTGGTTCTGACGCCGCAACAGACACGGCTGCGAGTGACGCGGAATCGGTGCGGGTCACCGTGCGGACCGAAGCGGGCTGGCAGCGGCTGGGCAGCATCGTTCGCACGGAGGTGGTGCTGCTGGTGGCCATCATGCTGGTCACCGGGGTGCTCTCCTCGCAGCGTCCGGCGTCCGAGGCAGTCGGCATCGGGGGCATCTTCGATGGCACCCAGTCAATCGTCGACGGGGTCGATCTACAGCTGCTGATCGACCCCAACACGGCCGGTCGCAACAGCATCCACCTGTACCTGATTGACGCCACGGGTCGTCCGTACTCGCAGATCGAGGGCCTCGACATGCTGCTCTCGCTGCCGGCCCAGGACATCGGTCCGCTCGAGCGCGTTCCGACCGTGACCGGCCCGGGCCACTGGACGCTGGAGGGCGGCGAGCTCGCGCTGGTTGGTACGTGGGATATCACCGTCAACGTGCGCATCGACCGGTTCACCCAGCAGTCGGTGACGTTCAGCTCCGTCGTCGGATCTGGGTGACGGCCGAGCCGCCGCCAGCTGCCCTGCGGCCGCGTACCGTCCGTCGCCTGCTCCCGAGGACCCCGCTGATGCGTGTACGCCGCCCCGCCACGATCGCGCTGCTGACCGCTGGCATGCTGTTGCTGCTTGCTGCCCCGGCGCTGGCCGACCCGGCGAAGCCGTCCAACTACATCTCTACCGTTGAGGCCAGCCCGTCCGACGGCTTCGCCGTTTCGATCCAGGGCGGGGATTCGTACTTCGTGCTAGAGGTCCAGCCGGGGACCGAGGTCATCGTGCCCGGGTATGACGACGACGAGGACCTGACCGACTGGCAGGAGCTCGAGGTCTATCTGCGGGTGCTGGCGGACGGCACGGTGCAGCTCAACCGGTCGTCGGAGGCGTACTACCTCAACGGTTCGCGTTACTTCGGCGAGCTGCCCGATCAGCCGCTGGGCGTTGGTGTCGCTCCGGACTGGGAGACCGTGGCTCGCGACGGTCGCGTGGCGTGGCACGATCACCGGATCCACTTCATGGGGACCGATCCGGGCGACCGTGTTGACCCGACGATCAGCGGACCACAGCCGTTCAGCGAGTACGGCGTTGAGCTGGTCGTCGATGGCGAGCCCCTCGTTATCGCAGGACAGCTCGAGTACATCGCCGACGGATCCCCGATCCCGGTCATCGGTCTGGCGCTGCTGGGCTTGGTCGGTGGTGTGCTGCTGGCCCGTCGTGACGTGAAGCTGGCGGCCCTGCTTGCGCTGGTGACCGGGGGCACGGCCGCCGGGTTGCTGATCGCGGCCGGGGTCGGACGTGCCGCAGGCTTCGACCTTGCGACGCCACCGGTCGCGCTCGTCGGCGTCGGCGCTGTGGCGCCGCTGCTGGGCGCGACGGTCGGCAGCCTCGCGGACGGGCAGCGCAAGGCGTTGGTCGTGCTAGGCGGCGCGGCCCTGGCGGTGTTTGGGCTGCTGGCGACCGGCGCGTTGGACCAGCTGGTCGGTGGCGCTGGCGGCGGCTTCGGGAGCTGGTGGCTGCGCCCGACGCTGCCCGCCGACGTGGCCCCCGGCGTGCTACGTCTGGCGGTTGCGGCGGCAACCGGCCTCGGTGTCGCGCTGGTTGCGACCCAGCTGATCACGCCGCTTGACGAAGGGTTGGACGATCTTGGCCCCGAGGAAGGATCGGCTGCGCCCACACCACCGCCAGGGTGACGCGCCGGGTGACAGGTACGTGACACCGATGGTGTCACATGGGCGGCTCGCGTCTAGGCTGCCGCGCGTGCCGACCCGGAGCCTCGCATGTCCATCCTCCCGCAGCTGCTTGACGACCTCACCGCAGAGGGCAACGAACTTGAGCTGATGGTGCTCGAGCTTCACGAAACGGGCTGGCGCACCGCCACGCCGGCTGCCGGCTGGGACGTCGCCACGACCATCGGGCACCTGCTGTGGACCGATCGCGTCTCGGCGATCGCGGCCACGGACCCTGACGGCTTCGCGGCGTACATCGCTGAGCAGATGTCAGGCATCGGCGAGGACCCGGTCGGCGCGCTCGCGCTGGAGGCCGGCGCCATGCCGAGCGGCGATCTGCTGGCAGCGTGGCAGGCAGCGCGCGCGACGCTGGCCGATGCGCTGTTGGCCGTGCCAGAGGGAACGAAGCTGCCGTGGTTCGGCCCGCCGATGTCGCCCGCGTCGATGGCCACGGCCCGGCTGATGGAGACGTGGGCGCACGCGCAGGATGTCGCCGACGCGCTGGGCATCACCCGCGTGCCGACGATGCGGCTCAAGAACGTCGCCCACCTCGCCGTTCGCACCCGAGGGTTCTCGTACGTCATGCACGGCATGGAGGCGCCGACGACCGAGCTGCGCATCGAGCTGACGGCGCCCGACGGCTCGACATGGTCGTGGGGACCAGAGGATGCGGCGCAGCGGGTGACCGGCAGCGCGCTGGACTTCTGTCTGCTCGCCGTGCAGCGCGCGCACCGGGCCGACACCGACCTGGTGACGACAGGTGCGGACGCGGATGGCTGGCTCGACGTGATCCAGGCCTTTGCCGGGGCGCCGGGCGCGAAGCGCCAGCCGACCGGCGAGGTGTCCGCGTGACGACGCCGGTGCGCATCGCCAACTGCAGCGGCTTCTACGGTGACCGCATAAGCGCGCTCTCCGAGCAGCTGCGGGACGGCCCCATCGATGTCATCACCGGCGACTACCTCGCTGAGCTGACGATGTTGATCCTCGGCAAGGACCGGATGAAAGACCCGACGCTGGGCTACGCGCGCACCTTCGTGCGCCAGCTGCAGGACACGCTCGGCGAGGTGCTGGAGCGCGGCGTCAAGGTGGTGGTGAACGCCGGCGG
>JBLFZR010000054.1:0-9640 GCA_047610595.1 Nitriliruptoraceae bacterium
CACAGGTAGAACCGTCGCTCGGTCTCGACCACGTACTTGAACATACGCACCACGTCGCGGTACTCGCGATACAGCCCCAGCTCGAGGTCCTGCTCGTACTCGTCGAGCTCGTCCTCCAGCATGCTGCCCGTCCCTGCCGTCTATCAGCGTCCAACGATGTGGTCGCGGCACACTGCCGCAGCCGGATGGTATCGACGCGAGTCAGATGGGCAGCCGGGTCTGGCGCAACGCAACCAGCGGCGCCCAGCTGTGTCGGTGCAGCTCGCACGCGCCGTCTGCAGCCAGCCCCGCCAGATGCGCGGGCGCCGGATATCCCTTGTTGGATGCGAAGGCGTACCCCGGGTACGTCGCGTCGGCGCGGGTCATGATCGCATCGCGCGTGACCTTGGCGATGATCGACGCGGCGGCGATGGACGCGCTGTGGGCGTCCCCGTGGACGATCTTCACCGTTGGCGTCCCGTAGTGCGACAGGAAGTCCCAGCCACCGTCGAGGAGGAGGACGTCGGGCCGAACCGGCAGGGCGTCAACGGCGCGCCCAGCCGCCAGCCGGATGGCGTCGCTCATCCCACAGCGATCAATCTCGAGGTTGCTGGCGTGTCCAACGCCGATGCCCTCCGCGAAGCCCCATAACCGAGCCGCCAGGCTCTCACGGCGCGATGCGTCCAACATCTTGCTGTCACGCAGCTTGTACATCCGGCGGTCGCTCGGAAGAATCACGGCGCTGTAGGTGACCGGGCCGGCCCACGCGCCACGGCCGACCTCATCGACGCCTGCCACAACCAGGCCCAGATCCCAGAACGGCTGCTCGCGGCGCACGCCGGGCACGTCCGGCAGCAGGATGGTGCGGCCGGCGCTGGTGCGCGTGACGTTGCGGCGGCGCGAGACTCGTTGGGTCATGTCGCGACCGTCTTCAGCATCTGACGCACGACAGCGCGCCTACCCGCCGGCAGGTGGCGCCGTGGCGTGCAGGTCGTAGCTGCCAAGCCCACCGAAGTGGTCCACAGGCCACAGCACGACCGCGGCCCGTCCGACGACGTCATCGATGTCGATGTAGCCGAGTCCCAGCCGCGAGTCCGCCGAGTTAGGCCGGTTGTCACCGAGCACGAACAGCGAGCCCTCCGGGACAACGAACGGGCCGAACGAGCGCGCGTCGAAGTTGATGACGAACGGCTCGTCGAGCTCGACATCATCGACGGACACGATTCCGTCCTCGATGGTGATCGTTTCTCCCGGCAGACCGATCACACGCTTGACGAAGTCGCGCGCGTCGGCGGGCACGATGCCGAGGAACCGACCGACGCCTGTCGCGACGCTCGAGAGCACTGATTGGTCGCCGACCTGGGCCGGCTCCTCACCCGCGAAGACGACGACCTCGCCGCGGTGCGGATCGCGGAACAGGTAGGTCAGCTTCTCGACCACCATCCGGTCGTCGACCTCAAGCGTCGGGACCATCGAGGCGGACGGGATGTAAAACACCTGCACGACGAACGTGCGCAGCAGAAACGCCAACAGGAACGCGACGAGCAGCAGCACCGGCAGCTCACGCAAGAAAGACAGAAGCGAGTCGTCTCGCTTCTTCTCTGGCATCGGAGACATGCGTGGGGTGCTGCTCACAGGCGATCCTGGGCACATAAGGGCCGGCACCTAAAGGCGGGCCCATAAAGGCGGGCGCGAAAACGCCGGACACGAGTCGTTGCGTCGAGCATAACCAGCAACGACCCGCCGGAAACACCGGCGGGTCGTGTGAGCTGTAAGCGTCGGACTCAGACGTCCTGACGCTTCTCCTTGATACGTGCCTTCTTGCCGGTGCGCTCGCGGAGGTAGTACAGCTTCGCGCGGCGGACCTTGCCCCGACGCGTGACCTCAAGCTCCTCGATGACCGGGCTGTGGACCGGGAAGATGCGCTCGACGCCGACGCCGAAGCTGATCTTGCGGACCGTAAAGGTCTCGCGCATGCCACCACCCGAGCGAGCGATGACGACGCCCTCGAACACCTGGATACGCGAGCGCGTGCCCTCGATGACGCGAACGTGGACCTTAACGTTGTCGCCGGGCCAGAACGCAGGCAAGTCCTGCTTCAGGTGGGCCTTCTCGACCATATCAACGGTGTTCATGGTGGTGTCCTTGCGGGTGCGCACGCCGGTCACCGGCGCAGCCGGTGGACGTGCAGGGAGGCCTCAGGACCGCGAGCGGACGCAGCGTTCATCACGGAAGGGCCGGGACAACGGCTGTGCGGGTTGCCCCATCACAGCCGGACGCGAGCCAGCAGGCCCGCGAGACGCCGAAGGGTACCCGGTCAGTCCGAGCGCAGCTCGCCCGATAGCAGGTCTGGACGACGCTGCTCGGTCAGCCGCTGGGCTTGCGCGTGCCGCCACGCATCAACCGCACCGTGGTCGCCGGACGTCAGCACGTCGGGCACGCCAAGCCCGCGCCACTCAGCCGGCCGGGTGTACTGCGGGTGTTCCAGCAGCCCCGCAGCCCCGAACGACTCCTCGACAGGTGAGCTCGCGTTGCCCATCACGTCCGGGATCAGCCGGCTCACCGCCTCGATGATCACGAGCGCCGCTACCTCACCGCCCCACAGGACGTAGTCGCCGATCGAGATCTCGTCGGTCGCCACGATGTCGTGCACCCGCTCGTCGATCCCCTCGTAGCGACCGCAGCACAGCACGAGCTGTTCTTCGCCCGCCAGCTCCTCCACGAGCCGCTGGTCCAGCGGCCGACCGCGTGGGGTCAGCAGCACCGTGCGCGGCCGTCCCTCATCCCCCGCGCGCCAGCGCGGTGCGACCTCGGACGCGTCGGGCGCGTCGGGCGCGTCGGACGTGTCGGGCCCGTCCGACGCGTCGGTCTTGTCGTTCCAGACGTGCTCGGCCGCCTTCGTCCACACATCGGGACGCATAACCATCCCAGCTCCGCCGCCGTACGGCGTGCCGTCGACTGACCGATGACGATCGTCGGTGAACTCCCGCAGATCATGCGTGCGGACATCGAGCAGGCCGCGCTCTTGCGCCTTGCCAAGCAGCGACACGCCCAGCGGCCCCTCGAGGTACTCAGGGAAGATCGTCAGCACGTCGATGCGCATCGCGTCAGGCCTCGTCGTCAGCATCCGCAGATGTGGGGCCCGTCGATGTGAGGTCCGACGGGTCGTGCGGCCGTACGACCTCCTGCGCGTCCTCGTCGAGCAGGCCCGCAGGCGGGTCAACCACGACCAGCACGAGGTCGCCATCCTCGGTCTCGACGGCCTGCACCAGGTCATCGGCGGCCGGCAGATACCACAGGCGCCCGTCCGGGTGCTTGACCTCCAACAGGTCGTAACCGGCAGCAGCCGGCAGCTCGACCACGTCCACGACATCGCCGAGGTCTTCGCTGTCCTCTGTCACGACACACAGGCCGACCAGCTCGTGCACCCAGAAGGTGTCAGAGTCGTCGTCGCCATCCATCGGCGCGGCCGTGATCGACCGTGCACGCAGGCGCTCGGCCTGGTTGCGGTCCGACACGCCCTCGAAGTGGATCAACCACTGCTTCTGGTGCGGGCGCGAGCTGACGATGGTCCGCGGCTCGTCGTCGAGCCAGACGGCCGCACCCGGCGCGTAGCGCTGCTCGGGCCGGTCGGTCAGCACGAACACACTGAGCTCACCCAGCAGCCCGTGGGGCTTGATAACACGACCCACCTCGATACGAGATGGGTCTGTGTTCGGTGTGTCAGCCACATCAATCCAAAAGAGAGCGCGGCGGCCCCGAAGGACCGCCGCGATCGGTCAGTCGAGAATCTCGACGTTGACGTCATGGTCATCGATCGACGCGGCCTGGCGCACGACTGTGCGCAGCGCCTTGGCCGTGCGACCGCGCTTGCCGATCACCTTGCCGAGGTCGTCGGGCGCGACCTCGAGCTCGAGGGTGATCGGGTCATCCTCTTCGATGATGTAAACCTTCACCGCGTCGGGCTGGTCCACAAGCTGCTTGGCGAGGTACTCGAGGACGTCAGCGGCCCTCACGACTCGGCGCCCTCGGCGGCTGCAGCAGCCTTGGCCTCGGCGGCGGCGGCCTTGACCTCGGCGGCGGCGGCCTTGGCAGCGGCGGCGACGTCGGCGGCCTCGGCGGCGGCGGCAGCCTTGGAGTCAGCCTCGGCCTCGGCGCGTGCCTTGGCCTTCTTGTTCAGCTTGGGCTTCTTGTTGGAGCGATCGCGCAGCGGGGCGTCGCCCGGCTTGAACTCTTCCCACGCGCCCGAGATGCGCAGCAGCACCTTGACCTGATCGGTCGGCTGAGCGCCAACCGACAGCCAGTGCACGGCCCGCTCGTTGTTGATCTTGATCACCGAGGGGTTGTCGAGCGGGTGGTACTCACCGATGATCTCGATGAAGCGACCGTCGCGCGGGGAGCGCGAGTCCGCGGCGACGACGCGGTAGTGGGGGCGCTTCTTGGTGCCTTCGCGGCGGAGACGGAGCTTGACGGCCATGGTTGTGTCCAGTGCTGGGTGCGCGCGCGACGACAGGCCGCGCGTGCGGAGTGGTGACGTGGGCACGGAGTGCGCCGCACGGGGGGCGGCCCGTACCCGGCACGCGAACCGCCGAGGTGTGGGCGGGGCGTGCGGGCGGAGGTCGCCGGTGTGGTGGCCCGACCCAGGGCGCGAGGCACCGAGGGCGGACGGTTGCATAGGGTAGCGAAGGCGCAACGGCCTCGCGCCCTGATCAACCAGATCGTTGCCAAGCCCACGCAGGGCTGGCCGAGCGGAGTCCGTGCGTCCTTTCAGTCAGCAGTCACCGTGGACTCAAAACCGTCCGAGGTGTGCCCGCCGTCACAGAACGGCTTGTTCGCGGAGGCACCACAGCGGCAGAGCGCGACGTTCCCGGCGGACTCCTTGATGACGGTGCCGTCTGTGGCCTTGATCGAAACGGGGCCCTGCACCAGCAGCGGACCGTTCTTGGAAGCCGTGATGTTGATGTCTGCCATCTCGTGTCCTGTTGTTGGTGGGAGATGAGCGTGACGGCGCCGGTCGTTCCCGTCAATCGACCACCGGCGTCACCGCATCCCTCAGACGAGGTACGCCGCGAGCTGTGGCGCCGTACGGCGGCCGAGCGCCGTCAGCTGCCGCAGCACCAACGCCCCTGCGAGCGGGAACGCTCCCTCGACCGAGAACGTCCACGCCAGCTCGGTCGTGCCATCGCCGTTGTCTGTGAGGCGGTACTCCTCGGTCAGCGCCTTCACCGGCAGGATGCTGCGTGCGAACCGGAACGCCATGACCTCGCCGGGCTCCCAGAGGAAGAACTCCTCATGGATCGAGACAGGCCCATCGCGCACGATCCGTGTCGCACCGGGCCCCAGCTCTGAGGTCCATGTCACCTCTTTGAGCCCGAGCCAGACTTTCCACGCCTCCGCGTCCTGTAGACATGCCCAGACCTCCATCGGGCTGGCCGGCAGCTGCTGTCGCACCGTGGCGATATGCGGTGCACCGGTGATGAACTCAGCTCCGACCGTGCGATGGTTCCACATTCAGCTGTCCTTGGACGTGGGCGGCTTGGGAGCCTGCGACAGGCCCTTGAACCCCCCGAGGCCCCCACCACCGAGCCCACCGCCCAGACCCGACGGCAGCTGACCGCTGCTCTGCATCTGCTTGAGTGCCGCCGCCTGCTGACGCGCTTGCTTGACACCCTTTGGCTTGCCGCCGCCGCCAAGGCCGGCTTGCTTGCCGACCATGGCCATCATCTTCTTGGCTTCCTCGAACTGCTTCACCAGCCGGTTGACCTCCTGCACTGTCGTGCCCGAGCCGGTCGCGATGCGACGTTTGCGCGACGCGCCCCGCTTGGTCAGCAGCTTCGTGTCGCGCCGCTCGGCCGTGGTCATCGAGCGGATGATCGCCTCGACGCGACCGATCTGCTTGTCGTCGATGTTGACGTCCTTGAGCTGCTTGCCGAGCCCAGGCATCATCCCAAGCAGGCCCTGCAGCGAGCCCATCTTCTTGAGCATCTGCATCTGCTGGAGGAAGTCGTCGAGGGTGAACTCACCCGATAGCAGAGCATCGGTGGCCTTGGTCGCCTCTTCCTCGGTGTAGGTCGCCTCTGCCTTCTCGATGAGCGTCATCATGTCGCCCATGCCCAAGATCCGGCTGGCCATGCGATCGGGGTGGAACGCCTCGAACTCGTCGAGGTGTTCACCGATCGACGCGAACATGATCGGCTTGCCGGTCACCTCTCGCACCGACAGCGCCGCGCCGCCGCGGGCGTCTCCGTCAAGCTTGGACAGCACCACGCCGTCGAACCCAACCTGCGACAGGAAGCTGGCCGCAACGTTCACGGCCTCCTGCCCGATCATCGCGTCGATGACGAACAGCGTGACGTCGGCCTCTGACACCTCGCGGATGCGACGCGCCTGGTCCATCAGCTCCTCGTCGACCTGCAGGCGACCTGCAGTGTCGATGATGATCACGTCGCAGTGCTGCTCACGCGCTGCCTGCAGCGACTGCTGCGCAACAGGCACCGGGTCGCCGGACTCGACGGGGGCGTACACCGGCACGCCGACCTTCTCGGCGTTTACGCGTAGCTGCTGCACCGCAGCCGGGCGCTGGAGGTCGCACGCGACCAGCAGCGGGCTACGGCCCTTGGCCTTCAGATGCATCGCGAGCTTCGCGGCGGCGGTGGTCTTGCCGGACCCCTGCAATCCGGCGAGCACGATGACGTGCGGGCCGTTGCCCGACAGGTGCAGCGGAGCGCTCTCGCCGCCGAGCGCAGCCTTTAGCTCGGCGTCTACGGCGCGCACCACGTGCTGCGCCGGGTTCAGAGCCTTGGCGACCTCTTCGCCGACAAGCGTCTCACGCAGTCGCTCGACGAACCCCTTGACGACCTTGAAGTTGACGTCTGCCTCAAGCAGCGCGAGCCGAATCTCCTTGAGCGTCGCGTCGACCGTCTTCTCGTCGAGGCGGCCGCGGCCTTTAACCTTTGACAGCGCAGCATCAAGGCGGGTGGAGAGGGTGTCGAACACGGCGTTTCCCGGTCATCGAGGTAACAGGCGAGGCGACCGCCGAGCGTAGCGATGCCTCCCCCGCGGTCTTACAGACGTGCATCCGCGAAGAGGCCGTCAACGAACAGCTCCGGGTCGAACGGCGCGAGGTCATCGATGTCCTCGCCGAGGCCCACCAGCTTGACGGGAACACCCAGCTCGCGCTGCACGGCGACGACGATGCCGCCGCGGCTCGATCCATCAAGCTTCGTGAGCGCGATGCCTGTCACGGCCACCGCATCGGTGAAGGCACGCGCCTGCGCGATGCCGTTCTGCCCGGTCGTGCCGTCAAGCACTAGGAGGATCTCCTCGATGGGACCTGACTGCTTCTCGACCACGCGCTTCACCTTGCCGAGCTCGTCCATCAGCTCGGTCTTGTTGTGCAGCCGGCCTGCGGTGTCGATGATGCACAGCGACGCACCCCGCTCGACCGCAGCCTTGTAACCCTCGAAGGCCACGCTCGCTGGGTCGCTCCCCTCAAGACCGCGCACCACATGCTGCTCGGTGCGTTCGCCCCACAGCATCAGCTGCTCGGCCGCGGCCGCACGGAAGGTGTCAGCGGCAGCGAGCACCACGTCCGTTCCGGCGCGACGCTCGACGGCCGCGAGCTTGCCGATCGTCGTCGTCTTGCCCGCACCGTTCACGCCGGTGACCAGCCACACCGTTGGGCCTTCGTCGGTCGCACGGTTCAAGCTGCGGTCTGCGTCGCCGATCGCGGCGCGCAGCTCGCGCTTGAGCAGCGCCAGCAGCTCGCCACCATCGGTGATGCCCTCGTCACGCGCGGTGCGGCGCAGCTCCTCGACGATCTCGGTGGTCGCCAACACACCAACGTCCGCGGTGATCAGCGCCTCCTCGAGGCCGTCCCACACCTCATCGGTGACGCCGCCACCAAACAGCTCGGCGACCGTGCTCCCGAACGCGTTCGCAGTACGGCTTAGCCGTGTCCGGAACCTGTCCGCAAGTGAGAGCGCTTCAGGCTCTGGCTCAACGACGGGCGCCGGTCCGTCATCTGTGGCCACGGCAGCGTCCGGATCAACGGGAGCCGCAACGGCGGGCGGACGCTCGACCGTGTCGGTGCCGCCACCACGGGTCACGAGGACGCCACCACCAGCCAGAAGCGCCACCACCACCGCGACGATCACTCCGATCGTCGTGCCGTCGAGGCCGCCACCGGTCGTATCGACGGCGGCCAACAGGGTCGGCATCAGGGTCGGCAGCAGGGTCAGCATCGGGGGCCTCTCGGGCGTCGGTTCCGCACGCGCGGACGCTACCGCCACCCGACGACGGAGCCGCCCGGTCGCGGGGCGCCCAGTCCACCACCAAAGGCAGGGATGACGGGAGGTGGCGTCGAAGCCACAAGCACACCGTTGTCCAACTCGACCCCAAGGTCACACTCATGCTCCGAACCCGACCATCACGCGTGCTTGGCACGCTCCTGGCCGCCTGCCTGGTTGCTGCCGCCCCGGCGATCACCAGCGGTACCGCACCCGCGGATACGGACCAAGACACATCGCCCGACGACAGCTCGCCGTACGGCCTGGCATCGCAACCCGCCCCCTCTGTGACCGGAATCGAGCTGGTGCACACGCTCGAGGCGTTCGTCACCACGTACCCGAACCGCACAACCGGTGGCCTTGACGAGCTGCTGGCATCCGAGTTCCTCGCCGAGACTGCCGCCGGCTTCGGCTACGAGACAGAGGTTGTGTCGCTGCCCGTCATCGACGGCCTGCCGGGCACCGGGCCGATCCGCGCCGTTACTGCGTTCAAGCAGGGCACCGATCTCTCCGACCAGGTCACGCTGTTTATCGGTCACTACGACACGCTCCCCCAGTCGCTACAGGGCGCGTACGACAACGGCACCGGCACCACGATGCTGCTTGGCCTCGCCGAGTCGCTGTCGACCGTCGAGACCCGTCGCTCGCTGATGTTCGCGTGGTACAACGGCGAGGAAGAAGGCGTCCTTGGCTCAAGCCGCCACGTCGCCAAGCTCAAGGCGGACGGCGTGCAGATCGAGGTCGTGATGGGCTTCGACATGGTCGGCATCGCCTTCCCAGTGGCTGAGCCAACCGCGAACACGTGTATGTGCATGTGGCACGGGCAGGATGACGAATCCATGCGGCCCATCCTCGCGGCCGTGAACTACGAGTTCCTCGAGTACCCGGCCGGCCCGTTCGGCGGCGCGCAGATCGTCGGGAACAACAACCGCAACTCAGATGAGCGCAGCTTCGAGAACGGCGGCGCGGTCACACTGCGTTGGGCCGGGCTGAAGGGCGCATCGACATACCCCGCGTATCACATGCCCGATGACACGATGGAGACGATCTTCGCCACGGCAGGCAGCCGCGCGAACTTCGAGCTCGGCATGCAGCACACGCTGACCTCGGCGTACTACACGGCGCTTGCCCTGGACACGATCGACGAGCTGGGCGGCAGCTTCAACGACTGATCCGGTCACACAAGACACAAGCTGAGGGGCCCGCGATCGCGGGCCCCTCAGCTTGTGTTCTACAGCGTCATCAACCGGGTGGGGTGGTTTAGGGGTTGGTGAGGTTGGCGTGGCGTTGTTCTGCGTCGAAGAAGCTGTTGGAGCTTTCGATGATGCGTGCGAACCAGCTGCGTGCGGTGTCGGTGTCGCCTGCGCGGGTGG
>JBLFZR010000055.1:0-9613 GCA_047610595.1 Nitriliruptoraceae bacterium
ACCTCGTACCCCTCGTTCCTCGATGACATGCGCGCCCTCGGTGGCGCCGTCGAGGTTCTCGACTGAACCCGGAGCTTCCCGTGGACACCACCTCGAACCCGATGGCGGGCGTCACCGTCGCCATCGACGGGCCTGCAGGCACCGGCAAGTCGTCGGCCGCCGCGCGCGTCGCTGCCGCCCTCGGGCTGCCGCACGTCGATACAGGCGCTTTTTACCGCGCAGTGACGCTGGCCATCCTGCGCGCTGAGGTTGATCTCGGTGACGAGGAGGCCTGCGCCGCGTTGGCCAGCAGCCTGCATGTGCGACGCGTCTCTGGTCACACGATCATGGATGGTGAGGACGTCGAGGATGAGATCCGTGGCGACGAGGTGACCGGCGCCGTCAGCACCGTCGCTGCGATGGCTGCCGTGCGGGCCGCCGTCACCCCGTGGCTCCGAGAGCAGGCCGTGCGTTACGGCGGGGTAGCCGAGGGGCGCGATGTTGGGAGCGTCATCATCCCGGACGCAGACGTGAAGATCTTCCTCACCGCCGACGCCGAGATCCGCGCCGAGCGCCGCGCGGCGCAGACGGGGCAAGAGATCGACGAGGTGCTTGCTGAGCAGTCCGCGCGCGACGCTGCCGACAGCGGTCGCGACGTGGCCCCGCTCGTGATGGCATCGGACGCCCACGAGATCGACACCTCCGATATGGAGCTGGAGGATGTTGTCGCGGCGATCGTGCTGCACGTGCGCTCGCAGGTGCGGCAGGCTGCCGACCCGGTGTTGGCGCGTCGCTCGCTGCCGCGGATCGCCATCGTCGGACGGCCGAACGTCGGCAAGTCAACGCTCGTGAACCGCATCCTCGGTCGCCGTGTGGCGATCGTGGAGGAGAAGCCGGGTGTCACGCGCGACCGCACCGAGCACGTCGCGAGCTGGCTCGAGCGTCCGTTCGTCCTCGTGGACACGGGCGGCTGGGAGCACATGGCCGAGGGCATGGCTGCACGGATCGTGGAGCAAGCCGAGGCGGCGATCGCATCGGCTGACCTCGTGCTGTTCGTGGTGGACGTCACGATCGGCGTGCTCGACGACGACGAGCGCTACGCGAAGGTCATTCGACGCTCTGGCAAGAAGGCGATCGTCGTCGCCAACAAGGTCGACACCGACCGTCGCTCCGCTGACGTGACGGACCTGTACACGCTGGGGCTCGGTGACCCAGAGCCGATCTCGGCCCGTCACGGTCGCGGTGTTGGGGACCTGCTGGACCGTGTCCTCGCAGCGCTGCCCGACGTCCCGGTTGCGCTCGTGGATGAGGACCCGGTCCCGCGTGTGACGCTGATTGGCAAGCCGAACGTCGGCAAGTCATCGCTGTTCAACACGCTGCTGGGCGAGGAGCGGTCGATCGTTGACAGCGTCGCGCACACCACCCGTGACGCCGTGGACACCATGGTCGAGATCGACGGCGAGCCGTGGGTGTTCGTCGACACCGCCGGCATGCGCAAGAAGTATCGCAACGGAGAAGACACCGAGATGTACTCGGTGGACCGGACCCGTATCGCGATCGAGAGCGCGGACCTCGTGCTCTTCCTGATCGATGCGTCTGAGCCGATCGGTGAGCAGGACCAGCGTCTCGCGGCGTTGCTGCGTGACGCAGGCTGCGGGATCATTATGGTCTGCAACAAGTGGGACCTCGTTGATGACGAGCGCCGCCTGGAGCTTGACAAGGAGCTCGACCGGCTGCTGTCGTTCGCCTCCTTCGTGCCGCGTGTCAACATCTCTGCCACAACAGGTCGCGGCGTTATGCGTGTCCTGCCACAGCTGCGTGAGGTGTGGGAGCAGTACACGCGCCGTATCGGGTCGGGCGAGCTGAACCGCTGGCTAGGCGACGCCACCGAGCGCACGTTGCCCCCTATCCGGTCGGGCAAGCAGGCTCGGCTGCGCTACGTCACGCAGGCCGAGACACGCCCGCCGGTGTTCGTTGCGTTCACCAACGGCGATATCCCGCCGGCGTACCGCAAGTACCTCGAGCGCGACCTGCGCGAGAAGTTCGGGTTCGCAGGTGTGCCGCTGTTCATCCGTGACCGTGTCCGGGAGGACCGGTTTAAGCGACGTTGATCTCGTCCGTTGGGGCCCCCTCGCTTGGCCCATCGGACCGCGGTCAGGTAACGTCCCTCGCCGCGGTCATCGACCGCAGATCGTCGCCGCTTACGCGGGTCACGACGGTCGCCACGGGCTGTGGCGCAGTCTGGTAGCGCACTCGTCTGGGGGGCGAGGGGCCGCCGGTTCAAGTCCGGCCAGCCCGACAAAGGCAGTACCCCGTCCGCCTCCAGCGGACACCATACGAGCGGGGCCGTTCCGTGCGAATCGACGACTTGTACGACGTCGGAGCACAGGACGGCCCCGAGCTCGTTTCTGACCGAATCGTGACCGTTCCGAACGCGCTGTCAGCCTTGCGGCTGCTCGCGATGCCTCTGGTCTGGATCGACATCGTCGGTGACCGGCCGGTGCGCGCGCTGTTGGTCCTGTTTGTGCTGGTCTCGACGGACTGGATCGATGGTTACGTCGCGCGCCGCTTCAACCAGATCACCAAGCTCGGCAAGGTGCTGGACCCGATCTCAGATCGTGTGCTTGTCACGGTCGTCGTGCTGGCTCTGGTGTCCGCCGACATCGTGGCCTGGTGGGCGATCGCGGGGATCTTGGTCCGCGACGTGCTGGTCGCAGCGGTCGGTCTTGCTTTGCTGTCGAAGGGCGCCGGCACGCCGGCCGTGACTCGCCTGGGTAAGACGGCCACCTTCGCGCTGATGTCCGCGCTTCCTGCCCTGTTGCTCGCCGAGGCGCTTGGTGACGGCGCCCGCGATGTCGTGCGTGTGATCGCGTTTGCGATGCTCGCGACCGGCACGGTTGCGTACTGGGGGGCTGCCGCGCAGTACGCCCGGGTCGTGCGCACAACCGGCGACGTCTTGGACGGCTAGGTTCCCACCCGCCGCTGCTGTACGAACAAGGAACATCGTGGCTGACATCCCCGCCGAACTGCGTTACACCGCCGAGCACGAGTGGGTGCGTTCCGAGGGCGACGACGTGTCCATCGGAATCACCGATCACGCCCAGGATCAGCTCGGAGACGTGGTGTACGTCGATCTGCCGCCCGTTGGTGCGACCGTGGAAGCGGGCGCGCCGTTCGGCGAGATCGAGTCCACAAAGTCCGTCAGCGACCTGTTTGCGCCGCTTACCGGCACGATTACAGCGCGCAACGACGTGCTCGAAGACCGCCCGGAGCTGCTCAACAGCGATCCGTACGGCGAGGGCTGGCTGGTCAAGATCACGCCCACCGACGCGACCGCGGCCGACAGCCTGCTCGACGCAGCCGCGTACGGTGACCTGACTAGCTGATCCACTGGAGGCCGTCGTGTTCTGCACCCAGTGCGGCCAGGGGCTCCCGGCCGCTGCCCGCTTCTGCCCTGCATGTGGCAGAGGCGTCGATGCCGATGTAGCCGTGCCTGAGCCTGCCGATGTTGAGGCTGCGACCGGCTCGATTGACACCGGCGAGGTCGAGGCGGTCGTTGGCGTCGACGTGGTTCCAGAGCTCCCCGCAGGGACAGCTCTGTTGGCTGTGGTGCGCGGGCCCAACGCGGGCAGCCGCTATCTGCTGGACCGAGACTCGACATCAATCGGTCGGCACCCTGACAGCCATGTCTTCCTCGACGACGTCACCGTCTCGCGTCACCACGCACGCCTTGACCGGGAGGACGAGGGTTTTGTGCTGTATGACCTTGGTTCCTTGAACGGGACATACCTCGCCGGCGAGCGTGTGGACCGGCGCCTGCTACGCGCCGGTGCGGAGCTGCAGGTGGGCCGCTTCAAGCTGCTGTTCGTAAGCGCCACCTCGTGAGTGGCGTCACGATCGGGCACGTGCTGAACCGGCTGAAGGAAGAGTTCCCGGACATCACGATCACCAAGATTCGGTTCCTTGACGCGGAGCGTCTGATCGAGCCGGATCGGACACCGGCCGGCTACCGCGTTTTCACCGATATCGATGTCGAGCGGCTTCGCTACATCCTGCGGGCGCAGCGCGACCGTGGCATCAGCTTGGCCCGCATCAGACAGGAGCTGGTCCGCCTCGACGCAGGGGAAGACCCGATGGACGTCATCACCGGCGCTGCCGCGGTGATGGATGCCGTCGGTGGGGTTCGCGTCGATGAGCTCGGTGAGCCCTCGGTGGACGACGATGGCGATGCGGCCGTTCGTGAGGATGCGGACGAAGATCTGGACGAGCACGGAGTCCACGATGCGCTGGTGCCCCCTGCAGCAACGTCGCGTCCCGTCGGATCGAGCGCTGTGGCACTCAGTGCTGCGCGTTTGGTGGGCGGCGAACTTCATCTGTCCGGCCGGGAGCTTGCGGAGGCCGCAGGACTCGAGCTGCGCGATGTCCGCTCGCTGCAGGAGCACGCGCTGCTGCCACCCGGTGATGTGTTTGACGGCGACGGTCTGGCGGCGGCGAAGGCGGCAGCAGGGCTGCTGCACGCCGGGCTCGAGGCGCGCCATCTACGGATGTACCGCCAGTTCACAGATCGTGAGGTCAGCCTGCATCAGCAGCTGGTTGCACCGATGCTGCGACAGCGCAACCCGCAGGCGCGGCAGCGCGCCGCCGAGCTGCTGCAGCAGCTCACAGAGAACGGCACGGAGCTCCATGCGGCCCTGCTGCGTCGCGAGCTGCGAAGCATGCTGCGTCCATGACCGGGCTGTGTGCCCGCCGGGCGGCCGGCGTGGGTCGGTTGTCGTCACGCGTTCTGGTCGCGAGCGTCGCGGCATCGCTGCTGGCCGGCGCGATGCCTGGGCTCGCCGTGGCGTCCGCTGCAGCTATGACCGAGGCATCGGCCGCCACCGACTCACCGTCGGCCGCGGTGGCGGCGAGCGAGAGTGCCTCCGACGCAGCTGGTGTCGCGGTGGCGCAGCCCGGCCTCGGACTGGGCCTCGAACTGTCACTGGGACTGGGACTGGGCGAGCCTCCCACGCTGCCTCCCAACGTCGGGGCATGGCCGGCGCTACCGGCAGTGACCGGGTCGTCGGTCGTTGTGATCGACCGCGACAGCGGCACGGTGCTCGCGGCGCGCGATGCGGACCGGCTGCGGTCGGTTGCGTCGACAGTCAAGATGCTGACCGCGGTGACGGCTCGGCGTCTTGCGTCCTCGCTTGATCGGGTGCTTGTGGCAGGAGCTGAGGTCCGCGAGCTCGAGGGCTCTGGGGTCGGGTTGGGCGAAGGCGAGGGATGGACTGTGCAGCAGCTGCTGGATGCCATGCTGGTCCGGTCGGGCAACGATGCGGCCGAGGCGCTGGCGTCGCAGCTCGTGCCCGGCGGCCGAGCAGCGTTCCTCGACGAGATGCGGGCCGATGCGGTGCGTATGGGTCTGGACGGTGCGGTGCTTGTGTCGCCGTCGGGGCTTGACGACAGCAACAAGCTCTCTGCTGCCCATCTGGCAACAATCGCCTTCGAGCTGCTTGACGACCCGGTGCTGGCCGAGATCGTCTCCGTGGACGCGGTCCGGTTGCCCGGGTTGGGCGTTGTCGCCAATCGCAACGAGCTGGTGCGCCGCGACAGCAGCGTGATCGGTGTCAAGACCGGCTTCACCGAGCAAGCAGGCCACTCGCTGGTCGCTGCTGCGGACCGCGATGGTCGGGTCACGGTCGTGGTCGTGCTCGACGCCGCGTCGTCGGACGCACGGTTCGAGGACGCGGCTCGGCTGCTGGACCACGCCGACTCTTTTGTGTCGCTGCCATCGCTGGCGCCCGTGGAGCTCGGATGCCCCGGTCGTCGCGTGCGCCTGACGCCGTCGGCAACCACCGTCGTGGTCCCGCTGCTGAGCGCCGATCTGGTCGAGGTGTCTTGGCCGCCGTTGACGTGCCCGTTGACCGCCAGCCTGACCGTGACGCCCACGTTGCAGCGTCTGCCACTGGTGCCGGTCCAGATCGATGTGCAGGTCACGGAGCCGTCACCGGTGACGTCGGCGGACGCGGCGCTCGGACGCTGGTTGGCCGAGCTGATGCAGGACGCGATGCGCGCGGTGCCGCCGTCGCAAGCGCAGATGTTCACGGCCGGTGCCAGCTGACGCTCGACGCTCGACGCTCGACGCTGGTGAGCAGAGGCGGCAGAGAGGGCAGGGCAGGAGCTGCCGTCGTTGAAGACCGGTGCGACGTGTAGTGTCCAGCGCAAACGGAGGTCGACCTGTGGTAGAGCTAGAGCTGGTGGGTGTGCGAGTTGAGCTGCCCGCGAATCAGCCCATCGTGCTGCTGCGTGAGACCGGCGGCACGCGGTACTTGCCCATCTGGATCGGTGCGCCGGAAGCGACGGCTATCGCCTTCGCGCTGCAAGGCGTCGAGACGCCGCGGCCGCTGACGCATGATCTGTTCGTCGATGTTCTGAGCGCCATGAACGCGTCGCTTGCAGCCGTGCATGTGACGCGGCTGGAAGAGGGCACGTTTTACGCAGAGCTGCATCTGGTGCGCGACGCGGTGACGATGATCGTCAGCGCACGCCCCAGCGACGCCATCGCGTTGGCGAGCAGGCTCGAAGGTGTGCCGATCTTCGGCGCGGAAGCCGTCATGGACGAGGCCGGCCTCGAGATCGACGACGACGAGTCCGAGACCACCGACCCCGGTGTGACGTCCGAGGATGAGGTGCGCCAGTTCCGTCAGTTCCTCGAGAACGTCGATCCTGGCGATTTCGAGCTACCGGGCTGAGTGGAGCGCGGGTCGTGTGTGGTGGTGTTTTGACCGTCCTATGGCCGCGCGGTCGCTCCCCGCGATGGGCTGTGGGGCGCACGCCGATGGTGTCCGCCCCACTGATGCGTTGACGGCGGGGCGGCAACCTCCGTAGCCTGCCTGTAGTTCCACGCATGGGACTTGTCCAGGACGGCAGCGGTAGATCTGCTTGACTGGACGGCTGCGCGTTGTTGGTTGGCAGACCTACGGCACGTGGTCACCGGTGCGTCGGTACGACCCACCCCCAGATGATGGGTGGGCTATGGGGATCCTTGTGGTCGGTGGAGGCAGCACGATGGCGAACGATGGACAGCTCCGAATGAGCTTCGATGAGGATGACGCGGTCGGGTATCGCGGTCCGACGGTCACCAAGATCGTCGGTATCACGTATCGCCAGCTGGACTACTGGGACCGCACCGAGCTGGTGCAGCCATCGGTACGTGGCGCGAGCGGGTCTGGCACCCAGCGCCTGTACTCGTTCGATGATGTCGTGGCGCTGAAGGTCGTCAAGCGTCTGATCGACACCGGCGTGTCGTTGCAGAAGATCCGCACCGCGATCGATGAGCTTCGACTGCGCGGCCGAGGCCTCGCGGAGTCGACGCTGGTCAGCGATGGCGTCAGCGTGTACGCCGTCGAGGACGGAGACGCACTGATCGACCTGCTTAAGAAGGGCCAGGGCGTGTTCGCCATATCGGTTGCACCCGTCATCGACGAGCTGCGTGGCGCGGTCACAGCGTTCCCATCAGAGCGAATCTCGGATGTGGTCGAGGTGGCCGACACGTCGGGCGACGCCGAGGTCCTGCGGATCACCGGCTGAGCCGTCACCACAGGCCCGCGAGCTCGCGGTCCACGGCATCTACCAGCGGCCCGTCCTGCGCGACCGGTCCGCACGGCGCGTCTGGGGTTGTCGCGGCGCGGCTGACCCCTGTGGTGAACAGATGGTCGATCGGGCCCAGGAACCGACTGACCTGCGCGTGGGCATCCCTGGCATCGCGGGGTCCGTGACCGGCCGGGTAGCGCGTCGGATAGGTCACGTGCAGCTCGCGCCGCGCTCTGGTGACCGCGACATACGTGAGGCGACGTTCCTCGTCCATGTCCTGGCTTCGCCGGGCGGCGAGGTCGCTTGGGATGTTGCCGTCCGCAGCGTGAATCAGGTGCACGACGTCCCATTCGCCGCCCTTGGCTGAGTGGATGGTGGACAACGTGAGCCACTCCTCGTCGACGTTGCCGGGGTCCACAGCACCGCTGACATTCGGGCGGTCCAACGCGAGGTCTGCGAGCAGGTCGCGGCGGTGCGTGTAGCCGGCTGCTGCTGCCGCAAGCTCTGCGAGGTCCGCAACGCGGTCTGCCGCGTCACGGTGACGTCGGGGGAGGGTGTGCTCGAGCAGGCCGAGCACCGCGTCGATCTGAATCGGTGGTGGCGGCTCGCTGTCGCCATCACCGGCGGCGGCAGCCAGCGCGGTGCGCAGCAGGGCTAGGTCGTCCTGATCGCCAGGGAACACGTCTTGGTCACGGTGCTGGATGAAGCGGGCGACCGGATCGGGTGTCAGCGTGGCATCTCCAACGCCAAGCGTGGCGGCGATGTGCCGAGCCGCAACCGGGCCGATGCCACGCAACGACCGCAGTGTGCGGTGCCAGGCCAGCTGATCGTGGGGCGTGTCCAGCAGACGCAGCACCGACATCAAGTCCCGAACATGGGCAGTGTCGAGGTAGCGCAGGCCACCGAACTTGCGGTATGGGATGTCGCGACGCGCCAGCTCCAACTCGAGCCGACCTGCGTGATGGCCGGTGCGAAACAGCACGACCTGTTGCTGCAACGCGACGCCCTCTTCGCGTGCTGCGAGGATGCGGTCGGCCACGAGTGTCGCCTCGTCGCCGGGATCGAGGCACTGCGTCAGCGTGGGCGGCACCCCAGGCCGACCGTCATCCAGCAGCGGCGGTCGATCGGGGGCCACGGGTGCGCCGACCGCGTTCGCGACGGCCAGCACGCTGGCAGGGCAGCGGAAGGAGCGAGAGAGGTCAATCGTCACCGCGTCCGCAAACTGCGCATGAAACCGACGGATGCCACGCCCGTCTCCGGCGCGGAAACCGTAGATGGCCTGGAGCTCGTCGCCTACGACCGTCAGCTCGGCGCCGCCGCTGCACAGCAAGCCCAGCAGGTCCAGCTGGATCGGGTCAACGTCCTGTACCTCGTCGACGAGGACATGGTCCCACCCAGCCGTGATGCGCGGTCCAACGCGGTCGTGTTTCAGCAACGCGCGCAGATGCAGCTGGAGATCGTCAAGATCGAGCACCCCGGAGCTTCTTTTGGCGGTTGTGAACGCATCGAAGCATCGGCCGATGGCGAGCCGATGGCGAGCGACCCACCCAAACCGGTCCGCCAGCACGTCGTCCAGCGGCTCGCCAGCGGTCACACAGCGCGACAGCACGTCCACGAGCGTCCCGGCTGACGGCGCTCGGTGATCACCGGCTGCGAGATCCAGCTCGGCTCGCACGATGCTCATCAGGTCCACGGCGTCGGCCCGATCGAGCACGCCGAAGCGTGGTGCGAGGCCCAGCTCGCCCCCGTGCGTACGCAGCGTGTGCACTGCGAGCCGATGAAAGGTGCCGCCGCCCACGCGCCGGGTGTCGCCGTCGGGGACCATCGCTGCGACTCTGTCCAGCAGCTCGGCCGCCGCGCGACGGGTGAACGTCAGCAGCAAGATCCGCTCCGGTGGGACTCCCTCGTCGAGCAGCGATGCCGTTCGCGCTGCGAGCGTGCGTGTCTTGCCAGACCCTGCACCGGCCGCGACCAGCAGCGGAGCGCCCCGGTGCTGGACGGCCTCGCGCTGCGTCTCGGTCAGCCCCGTGGCCCATCGGGGCGCATCGTGGCCTGTGTGGGC
>JBLFZR010000056.1:0-9507 GCA_047610595.1 Nitriliruptoraceae bacterium
CGCAACGGACGGCCGAGCTGACGCTGTTCGACATCGTGGACCCGCGCTGGTTTGACGCGGCGTGGCTCTCGCTGGCAGCGCTGCTGGTGCTGGCGCTCAGCCGGGGGCGGCGGCTCGGAACACCGGTTCGCGAGCAGCTGCCGGTGCGGGTTCCGTCCGGCGAGCTGGCGCGCGCCGTGGGTGACCTTCGCCATCGCGCAGGCCAGCACCGTGCGTCCGGCGCTGCGCTCCGCGAGCGCACCACCCGTCATCTCGCACGACGGCTCGGGCTGCCCGCCAGCGCGTCGGCGCAGGACGTGCTGCGCGCGCTCGATGCGACCGGCCAGCCGGCCGCCTCGTCTGAGATCGCAGCGCTGGCACAGGCGCCGCCCGACGACGGCGACGGGCTGGTGTCGCACGCCCGGACGCTTGCAGCACTGCGGTCGCGTGTCGCGGGTGTCGGCGCTACCCCGCCGCCGACGCGAACAGCTGCGTCAACCACCGATCTTCACAACCTCCCGGATCAGGACACGCCATGAGCACGCCACCCCCGACGCCGCCCGTCCCGCCCACACGGGTGGTGCGTCGCGTCGCATCGTCTGCCACCCCCGTCCCGCCCGCGCGACCACGCGAGCCCGCCTCCCCGATCGAGGCCGTGCACGAGGAGCAGGCGCGCGCCGCGCTGGTGGCCTTGCGTGACGAGGTCGCCACTGTTGTCGTCGGTCAGGACGGCGTTGTGACCGGCCTGATCACGGCGCTGCTCGTGCGCGGACACGTGCTGCTGGAGGGCGTGCCGGGGGTAGCCAAGACCCTGTTGGTGAAGACCTTGGCGCAGGCGCTTGCGCTCGAGACGGCTCGCATCCAGTGCACGCCAGATCTGATGCCGGCCGATGTGACGGGTCAGCCGGTGCTGGATGCGACCGGGCGCGCGACTGTGTTCAAACCGGGCCCGGTGTTCACGAACCTGCTGCTGGCGGACGAGCTGAACCGAACGCCGCCCAAGACCCAGTCCGCGCTGCTGGAGGCGATGGAGGAGCGTCAGGTCTCGGTGGAAGGGCAGGCACGGAGTCTGCCCGACCCGTTCTTGGTCATCGCGACCCAGAACCCGGTCGAGCAGGAGGGGACCTATCCGTTGCCCGAGGCGCAGCTGGACCGGTTCCTGATGAAGCTGACGGTCGGCTACCCGACGCTGGACGAGGAGGAGCTCATCCTGGCGCGCCACGACCAGGGCCTCGACCCGCACGACCTCAGCCGCGTACGGCCGGTCGCGGGTGTGGCCGACCTGCAGGCCGGGCGGGCCGCCGTCCAACGCATCGAGGTAGACCCGGCCGTGCGGCGCTACATCGTGGAGCTGTGCCGGGCGACCCGCACGGCCCCCGCGGTGTCGCTCGGCGTGTCGCCACGTGGCGCGACGATGCTGCTGCACGCCGCCAAGGCGTGGGCGTGGCTTGCGGGTCGGACGTTCCTCAGCCCCGACGAGATCAAGGCCGTGGCGCGACCTGCGCTGCGGCACCGCATCCTGCTGCGACCCGAAGCAGCCCTCGAAGGCGCGACGACCGAAGCTGTCCTCGAGCGTGTTCTGGCAACTGTCCCGGTCCCGCGGTGACCGACGCCCTCGCATCCGGTGCGACACCGCCCGGCACACCATCTGGCGCACCATCTGGTGCACCATCTGGTGCACCATCTGGTGCGGGGGCAGACCACAGCGTCGCCGTGCGATCAGAGCACGCGCGTGTACCCGCGGTACCGATGCCTGCCGACGCGCCGGTGCGGGGCAGCCGCAGCTGGTGGGCTGCGCTGATCCCACGGCCCACGTGGGTCACGGCCGCTCTGATGGCGGCGACGGTGCTGGTGACGCCGTTCGTGGCGCGTCCGCTGGGCTACGTGTTCGCGGCCCTCGTGGTTGGGGCTGCGATCGGTGACGCAACGCTGACAGTCGCACCGTGGAAGGTGCCCATCGCACGTCAGGTGCAACGCGTGATCGTCCTCGGCCGCTCGGCGCCGGTGCGATGGACGCTGCGTTGCGTGCCCCGGCACCGGGGCGCGCGGGTCTGGCTGACCGACGCGTTCGCACCGTCGCTGGGCGCGACGGCCCGACGACACGAGGCGATGGTGGCACGGGGCGCCCAGGCCGTGATGCAGGACACGCTGACGCCGTGGCGTCGCGGGACGTTCCACCTCGACGCTGTCTCGGTCCGGGTGTTGGGACCCCTGGGTCTGACCACGCGCCAGCACACACGGTCGATCCCAGATCAGGTGCAGGTGCACCCCGCGTTCCCGTCCCGCGATGCGACGCTGCTCCGGCTCGAGCGAGAGCGACTGCTCACAGCCGGTAACCGTCTGACGCGCTCGCTCGGCGGCGGCACCGAGTTCGACCACCTCAGCGAGTATCGCTACGGCGACGACGTGCGCCGCGTCGACTGGGCCGCGACGGCCAGGATGGGTCACCCGGTGGTGCGGCGCTATCAGATTGAGCGTGACCGAACGGTCTTAGTGCTGCTTGAGCACGGTCGCGCGTCGGCCACGGTGGTGGCAGGCACGCCGCGGCTGGACCACGGCATGGACGCGGCGATGGCGCTGCTCACCGCGGCGATGGAGGTGGGGGACCGCGGTGGGCTGCTGTCGTACGCCGGAGCCGTCAGCGGCACGGTCGCGCCGGCGCGACGCACCGATCAGGTGGCGCGAGCTGCACGTGCGCTGCACCTGTTAGAGCCGGAGCTGGTCGAGGCAGATCACCGTCGCGCGTTCGCCGCAGCGGTTGTGCAGCAGCGCCGCCGCGCCTTGCTTGTGATCATCACTGACCTCGGCGCAGCAGCTGCGATCGAAGGGCTGACCTCGTCGCTGCCCGTGCTGACCGCGCGGCACGAGGTCGTGGTCGCGTCCGTCACAGATCCGCTTGTCACCGCGGTGGCCGATCACAGCCCCGATGACGTGCTCGCAGCGCACCACGCGGCAGGAGCGGCCCGGGTGCTAGCACGTCGCGAGCACGCCGCAGCGACGGTGAGAGGTCTGGGTGCACGCGTCGTTGATGCCCCGCCGCTGGTGGTGGCCGAGCAGCTGGTCGACGTCTACCTCGACCTCAAAGGTCGCGGCCGTATCTGATCGGTCCGTGCGTAAGGCCGCAGCGCAACCTGCAGCCTCGTAGAGCTCACCGGCCTGGTTCTCGATGGAGCTACCCCGGACCCACGTTGAGCGCGGCGGCGCCGGGATCGAGTCGAACACGAGCTTCGCGGCGTCGGTCGGGTGCCAGCTCGAACACGCTGTTGGAGGCCACGCCAGCTCCCAGCCCCTCGGTTAGCTGCGCAAGCGGGCCCACACCGAAGACGTCGCCACACGGTCACCGACGACACGCGCGCCACCGGCCGGTCCGCGTCGGGCCGCGAGCTCTGTCGCGGCGGAGCGACCACGCAGCGCGACGGGTGCGACGAACGCTGCGAGGGCCGCGGCGCCGATGGGTATCTCGATCCATGCCGACCAGCTACGCGGCGTGATAAAGCCTTCCAGCAACGCCGAGATAGTGAACGCGAACACCAGCCCGAGCATCACCACAGCAGCCCGTTGGCCCTCGTCGGCGAGCGCTTCGGACCGACGTCGATCGCCCGGTGCCAGCAGCGCCCATCCGAGCCGAATGCCGGCTGCACCCGACACGATGATCGCCGACAGCTCCAGCAGGCCGTGAGGCAAGATCGATGTCCAGAAGATGTCGGGGCGTCCGTACGCGGTGATGATCCCGCCGGCGATGCCGATGTTCAAGCCGTTGAACGACAGCAGGTACAGCGACGGCAGGGCTCCCAGCACGCCCGCCCCGAACGCCAAAGCCCCGACCTGGATGTTGTTGGTGCCGACCATCGCGGCGAACACCGGGTTCGGGTTCTCGGTGTAGTACTCGGTGAAGTCCTGCTCGACGAACGCGCGGATGTCCTGCTCGCTGCCGGCCAGTGGCAGCGCTCGGTCGTCGCGCACGATGAAGCTGCCCATCAGAACGGCGGGTAGCACCAGTGCGAGGGCAGCGATCAGCACCTGCAGCCGCATCGTGAACACTGCAGCTGGGAGCTGCACCATCGCAAAATCGCTGAACGCGCCGCGCGACCGCGCTGAGGTGCCGTACACAACCGTGGAGCTGTCGGCCACGAGCCGGGTGAGCTCGCTGGACAACACCGGTGACAGCTCGGCGCTGCGTACCGCAGCGAGGTCGGCTGATGCGTCGAGGTACCCGTCGATCAGGTCATCAATCTCGACGTCTGACAGGCGTGCCGGGTGGCGACCTGCGCGGCTGGTGAGCTCGCGCAGCTGGTCCCACGCCCCGCGGCGGCGATGCAGCAGATCGTCGATGTCCAAGGTGCGCCCCTGTGTACGGTGCCGCGCATCGTACGAGCGGCGAGGACGCGACGTGGTGGATGACCGGCTTGTGACGCCGGAGGCGGTGCAGCTTGACCTCGCGACAGCGACGGTCGCGACGCGCGGCCTCGGTCGGGCGCTGGATGTCGTCATACAGGGCGTCGCACTGCTGCTGGTGTTTGTGGGGCTGACCGCGCTCTCGGTCAGCGGGGAGCTCGGCACCGCAGGGCTCGTGATCGGACTGCTGGCGTTCTTCATGCTGCGGTTCGTCTATCCGGTGGTGCTCGAGACCCGCGACGGCGCAACCGTCGGGCAGCGCGCGATGGGGCTGCGGATCCGCACGCTGGACGGTGGCAAGATCCGTGGACGCCAGGCGGTGGTTCGGGCCGCGGTCGGGATGGTCGAGATTGACATGACCTTCGGCCTCGTCGCGTTCATCGTTGCTGCCGCACGACAAGACGGGCGCCGACTCGGAGACCTCGCAGCGGGCACGGTTGCCGTGTCTGTTCGCATGGGCACGGGCCCCGCCCAGCAGCTGGACGTCAGGACCCCGCCGGCGCTGGCTGGCTGGGCTGTTGGCATCGACCCAACCGGGGTGGACCAGCCGCGGAGGGTCGCGTTGCGGCGATATCACGAGCGGGCTTCCTCGTTGACGCCGGCGGTTCGCAGCGCGGTGGCACATCCGCTTGCCGAGCGGCTCGTCGCAGAGCTCGGCCTCGGATGGCCGGCACAGGCCAGCGCGCACGATGTGCTCGCTGCGATCGCCGCGTCCGTGTCGACAGCGGCGATGCCACCACCGCCGCCCTCGTTGCCGCCGGCCTCGTTGCCGCCGGCCTCGTTGCCGCCGCTCTCGTTGCCGGGGCCTTCGTCGGCACAGACACCGCCGCAGGCTTCCCCGGCGCCTCCGGCGACACCGGTCGCGTCTGACCCATCGGGGCCGTTTCAGCCTCCGAGCTGACCGGTCGGATCGCACAGGTTGGGCACGCTCGCCGAGCGGCGTGCGCGAGGGGTTCGTCACGCGCCAGATCGCGTGCTGGTACCCGTTAGGCTCCGCTGCCGGTCGGGGACCCTGCCCGAGCCACGCATGGATGAGGACTCGACGGTGAGCTACGAGGTCAAGCTGGAGGTGTTTGAGGGTCCGTTCGACCTGCTGCTGCAGCTGATCTCGAAGCGCAAGCTTGAGGTCACAGAGCTGGACCTCGCTGACATCACGTCTGACTTCCTCGCGCACATGACTGAGTTGGCCGAGGTGGACCTCGAGACCGCCACACGATTCATCGTCGTGGCTGCCACCCTGATCGAGCTGAAGGCCGCGCGGCTGCTCCCACGCGAGCACCGCGAGGAGGTCGAAGACCTCCTCGCGGAGGCGCGCGACCTGCTGTACGCCCGACTGTTGGAGTACCGGGCATTCCGCTCGATGTCGGAGGACATGCAGGAGCTGTTTGCTGCGTCCGAGCGGTTCGTGGGGCGCGAGGTCCCGTTGGAGGCCCGGTTCCGCCGCCTGGTGCCCGATACGACGCTCGGCGTTGATGTGCACGCGATCGCCCGGCTGGCGGCGCTGGCGACGGCGCCACCCCCGGTCGAGGTCGTCGACCTCGCGCATGTGCGCCGCTCCACCATCTCGATCCGCGACGCGACGGCAGCCTTGCTGTCGCGGCTGGCGGGCGGGGCCGGATTCTTCGATGATCTTGCTGACGGCCGCGAGCGCCACGAGCGGGTCGTGTTCTTTCTCGCCGCGCTTGAGCTGTACAAGCTCGGGCATCTTGACCTGGACCAGCCGGACTTCGCGGGACCTCTGTCGGTTCGCGCCACGGCAGGTGGTCACGACATGTTGAGCATCGCGGACGGTGACCTTGACGGGATCGACGAGTACGTGGGCGAGCTGGCTTCCGACGACGGCGCGGGGTCGGCTGACGCGGCGACGAAGCTCGACGATTCGGACGCGAACCCCGACGACGTGCACGACATCAGCGACGACGAGCATCTCGTCGGTGAGCTGACGCCTGAAGAGCTGGCGGCCGACGTGGCCGTTCTGATCGACCTGACAGAGAGCTGAGCCATGTTGATCGCTTATCGGCAAGGGCTCGAAGCCCTGCTGTTTCTTGCCGCCGAACCGGTGTCAGCCCTCGTGCTGGCCGAGGCTCTAGAGCTCGACGACGACACCGTCGAAGATCTGTGTCAGGAGCTGGCGCAGGCGTATCGAGACGAGGAGCGGGGCCTTGCCGTACGGCGGGCCGGCGGGGGATGGCGGATGTACACCGCTGAGCCGGCGTGGCCTGTCGTCGAACGCCACGTGCTGGCCGGTCGGACCGGCCGGCTGTCGAGCGCCGCGCTGGAAACGCTCGCGGTGGTGGCCTACAAGCAGCCGATCACCCGCGGCGGTGTCGGTGAGATTCGCGGGGTGAACGCGGACGGCGCCATCCGCAGCCTCGTATCGCGCGGCTACGTCGAGGAGGTGGGCCGCGAACAAGCACCCGGACAGCCCGTGCTGTACGGCACCACGGAGAGGTTTTTGGAGGACCTCGGCCTTGACGCGCTGGGGGAGCTGCCTGAGCTGGAGGGCTATCTCCCCGACGATGCACCCGACGAGCCAGGCGACCTGCGAGCGGCTCGCAAGCTGCTGGCCAGCGGCGGGACGTTGCCGCGCGGCCGCGACCTGCTCAGCGACATGGACGACGACGACTCGTCGGACCCGTACCGTAGTGACAGTGATGACAGTGATGACAGTGACGGGGACGAGGTCGATGTCGCCGCGGAAGCCCGCGAACGGCGTGCACGTGACGATGCGGCGATGGACGACCTCACCTCCCGCCTTGAGGTAGCCGCCAAGTCAGCCATGAGTCAGCTGCGCGAGGCGGTTGCTGCCTCCGAGCAGGACGCGGCCGGCGAGCAGTCGGCCCCCCAGACAACAGACGATGACACGGCTGCGCAGCCCGATCAGGACGCGCAGCCACCCACCGAGCAGGACCTGAAGTGACCGACCCCACCCCCGAGCCGCAGCGGCTCCAGAAGATTCTCGCGAACTCGGGCGTGGCCTCGCGGCGCGCGTCCGAGGACCTCATCAGCGGGGGGCGTGTCACTGTGAACGGCCAGACTGCGACGCTCGGCCAGAAGGTGCAGGCCGAGACAGATGACATCCGGGTCGACGGCGAACGCGTGATCGTCGACGTATCGATGGTGTATGTCCTGCTGAACAAGCCACAGGGCGTCGTCACAACCGCCGATGACCCGCAGGGCCGGATCACGGTTGTGGACATGGTCGAGGTCGCAGCCCGGGTGTTCCCGGTCGGACGGCTCGACATCGACACCGAGGGACTGCTTCTGCTGACCAACGACGGCGACCTGACACACAAGCTGCTGCACCCGTCGTACGAGGTTGAACGCAGCTACCTCGCGTTGATCAAGGGCAAGGTCCGACGCCACGTGCTCGCGCAGATCCGGGACGGTGTGGAGCTCGAGGACGGCATCGCCAAGCCGAAGCGCATCCGGGTGCTCGAGGACCACAGTGACAACACCCTGCTCGAGATCGTTATGACCGAGGGTCGTAAGCGCGAGGTTCGGCGCATGATCGCTGAGGTCGGTCTGAACCTTGACCGGTTGGCGCGCACGACCTACGCCGGCGTTGAGCTCGGTGAGCTGCGCCAGGGCAAGTGGCGTCACCTCACCCACACCGAGGTGAGCATGCTGCATGCCTCGGTCGCGGGTGGTCGCAAGCCGCCAGCGAAGCGCAAGGTGGATCTGCACGAACGCAAGGCGAAGCAGCGTGGCGGCCGCGAGACCAACTGGTGAGCGGCGCCCCGCACGGTGCGGGTCCGCACCGCGTCCGGGTCCACCCGGCCCGTCTGACCGGCACCGTCGAGGTGCCGGGTGACAAGTCTGTCAGCCACCGGTGTCTGCTCATCGGCGCGCTGGTAGGGACACCGGTGACCGTCAGCGGGCTGGCCCCGTCGGGTGACGTGCTGTCGATGGCTGCTGCGCTGCGCACGCTCGGTGCCCGCGTCGAGCTGGCGCCAGGGCCGGACGGTCGCCTCGCTGGTGTTGTGTCGGGGCCGCTGCGTGAGGCGAGCGATGTGCTGGACTGCGGCAACAGCGGCACCGCCATGCGGCTGCTTGCTGGTGTTGTTGCGGGCATCGACGGGCTGGCGGTGCTCACCGGCGACGCATCACTGCGGTCCCGGCCTGTGGGTCGGGTCGCGACCCCGCTGCTGCAGATGGGAGCAACGCTGGTCGCAGCAGCGAACGGCACCCGCCCGCCGCTGGCGGTACGCGGCGGTTCGTTGCATGGCATCACCTACGCCCAGCCGCATGCATCGGCGCAGGTGAAATCCTGTGTGCTGCTCGCGGGGCTCGGCGCCGACGGCCCCACGACGGTTGTGTCACCGCTGGTCAGCCGTGACCACACCGAGCGGATGCTCGCGCACCTCGGGCGTGGTGCTGTCGTGGCCATCGACGCGGACGGGACCGAGCGGGTCACTCTTACCCCAGGGCCGCTGGTGGCCGCGCCGCTGCACGCACCCGGTGACCCGTCGTCGGCCGCGTTCTGGCATGTGGCAGCGGCGATCAGCGGTGACGCCATCACCACGCCCGGCATCACCACGAACCCGACGCGTACCGGCGCGATGGCCGTGCTCGCGCTGATGGGCGCGACCGTGGACCGTGCTGATGAGCGAGAGCACGGTAGTGAGGTCGTGGCGGATGTGCGTGTGACCGGCGGGGACCTCATCGGTGGGCTGGTGTTGGCTGGCCGAACCGTGGTTGACGCGCTCGATGAGCTTCCGATCTTGGCGCTGGCAGGCGCGATGTCACGCGACGGGCTTGAGGTCACCGAGGCCGCCGAGCTTCGTGTGAAGGAGTCCGATCGGGTGGCCACAACCGTCGCGGCGCTCGGTGCGGTGGGTGTGGAGGTCGAGCCACGAGCTGACGGGTACCGTGTCGTAGGTGGTCAGCGGCCGCGTGGCGGTTCTGTTGACGCCGCCGGTGACCATCGCATCGCCATGATGGCGGCCATCGCTGCCGCCGTCGGTGACGGCCCGGTCGAGATCGACGGCTTTGGTGCTGTCGCAACCTCGTACCCCTCGTTCCTCGATGACATGCGCGCCCTCGGTGGCGCCGTCGAGGTTCTCGACTGAACCCGGAGCTTCCCGTGGACACCACCTCGAACCCGATGGCGGGCGTCACCGTCGCCATCGA
>JBLFZR010000057.1:0-9339 GCA_047610595.1 Nitriliruptoraceae bacterium
TGCGAGGCCAGCCGCTGCTCTGCCTCGGCGCGTCCGTCGTCGGCTGCGGCACGCCAGCCGGCGAGCATGGCCGCGCGCGACCCGGCGTCCATCTCGGAGGACATCTCGGAGGACATCTCGGAGGACAGGGCTGGCACAGCGCGAAGCTGCCGGCGGCGGCGGCGCACACCGGCGTCCGCCGGGACCGGCAGATCAGCGATCCAGACCTCAACGTGCAGCGGATCGACGTCTAGCTCGTCGGCGATGTCCAGCGTGTGCGAGCCGGCCAGCCGCAGCGCCCTGGCACGGGCTCGCATGGACGGATCCGCGAGGTCGAGATCGACGTGCGACGGTCGCGCCTCGGTCTGTGACGCTGCGAGAAGCTCGACGACCCGTAGCTGTGGGATCTGCTCGGGCGCCACATGCCGTCGCCCTTGCGACGTGAGCCGGTACGGAACCGGATCGTCCAGCGGCAGCATCTCCTGCACCGCGCCAGCCGACAGCTCGTCGTCCGGTCGCAGCCCGGAATCATCGGGGTGTAGCTCGGCCATCGCGTCCTCATCTTTTTCGATGTATGCCACCGTACGAACGCCCTGTGACACCCCTCCTGCGCTGCGGGTTCGTGGGCGAAGGCACGGGCATGAAAACGATCACCAGCCCGAGTCCACGATGAGTGCCCGCACCATGCCTCGCGGCACGGCACGCTCGTCGAACACACGACACGACCCCACGACGAGGCACACGATGAGACAGCTGATGCTGCTGCGGCACGCAAAATCGGGCTGGGATGACGGGCAGACAGACCACGCGCGGACGATCACCGAGCACGGACGCAACAGCGCGGCGCTCGTGGGCGCGCATCTCAAAACGTCGGGGCTCCTCCCCCAGCTGGTGCTGTGCTCGTCTGCGGTCCGCGCCCGCAGCACGCTGGATCTCGCCATGGAGGCCGGTGGCTGGTCAACCGCCGTCACCGAGACGGACGCGCTTTACAACACCAATGTCGCGGGCGCGATGGCCGTGATCGCTGAGGCACCCGACGTCGGCACCCTGCTGGTTGTGGGTCATGAGCCGACGTGGTCGTCGGTGATCCACGCGCTCACCGGGAACGAGGTGGTGATGCGGACCGCAACGCTGGTGGTGCTCGAGCTGGACCGCGAGAGCTGGGCCGATATCGAGCCTGACAGCAGCCGCATCATCTCGGTGACGCACGCCCACCAGCTTGCGGCCGAGTGATCGGCCATCGCAGACCGCAGGACCGCGGTCAGCTTCGCAGATACCCGATGAGCTTGTCGGTGCCCATGGCGCCGCCGGACCGAAGCTTCGTCAGCGCTCGGACCTCAAGCTGACGCACACGCTCGCGGGTCAGGCCGAGCTCGCCTGCGACCGACTCGAGCGTGCGCGGGGCTGATCCGTCCAGCCCGAAGCGCCAAACGAGGATGTCGCGCTCGCGATCGGGCAGCTCTCGTAGGGCCTGCCGTAGATCGGATGCGAGCTGCATCGCGTCCGCGGCGTCGGCTGGCAGCTCGGCGTTGTCATCGCTGATGAGGTCGCCCAACGAAGCCCCCGCGTCATCGCCCACCGGTGCGTCAAGCGAGGACAGCGTCTGCGATCGGCGCCTGAGCTCCTCGAGCCGCTCGACGCTGACTCCCACGGCGACCGCGATCTCAGTCGGCGTAGGCTCACGCCCGAGGGTCTGCAGCAGCCGTCGCTCCTCGCGTCGCGCCTTGCCCAGCAGCTCCACCAGATGCGACGGGATCCGGATGGTGCGCGACTGAGACGTCAGGCCGCGACCGATCGTCTGACGGATCCACCACGTCGCGTACGTCGAGAACCGGTATCCCTTGGCCGGATCAAACTTCTCGACCGCGCGCAGCAGCCCGAGGTTTCCCTCCTGCACAAGATCGGCAAATGTGATGCCTGGCGATCGGTAGCGCTTGGCCACCGACACGACCAGCCGCAGGTTTGTCTCGACCATCCGGTCATGCGCCGCGTCCCCTTGGCGGACCAGCGTCCGCAGCGCAACACGCTCGTTCGGCTCCAACGGTTCGGGCGGCACGATCCCCTCCTCCGGCTCGGCCTGGTCGGCCTCGAGCCGTGCGCGTGCCGCTTGGCCGGCCGCGATCCGCTTACCCAGATCGACCTCCTCGCCCGCTGTCAGCAGGTCGACGCGGCCGATCTCGTCGAGGTACATGCGAAACAGGTCTTGGTCCACGAACCGCTCGACAGCCGGCAGGCGGGCTGCGCCGGAGGCCGACAGCTCCGTGTAGATGTCCGGCCCAGAGCCCGGCCCAGAGCCCGGTGGTGTGTTGACGGTGTCAGACATCGCCGCCACCCACGATCACAGGGCCGGCGCGCAGCCGACGCCGGCGCTCCTCCAACGTCTGCAGCTCGCGCAGCAGGCTGACGACGCGATCGCCCTCGACCTGCGCGTTCACCGTGCCCAGCTCGGCCGTGACCTGACGGTGCTGCTCGTCGAGCCGCTCGGCCCGCATCATGCGCAGCTGTTCGGACGCTGCATCCACGGAGTCCGCGACATCCGGCTGTTCAGCCGCCAGCTCTTGCACCAGCTGCTGGATCGCCGCGTTGCCAGCAACGACGGCGACCACCTCGCCGAGTCCGACGCCCGCGCCGCCAGCAGCGGCGAGCGCCTCGAACACCGCACGTGCCCGCGGGTGGCTGAAATCGTCAGCTGACAGCTCGTACCAGTCGTCAGGCAGCTTCGCGGGCTGTTGCATCGCGAAGCGCAGCACCGCCCGCTCCCGTGCGGCCCGGGCGCGATTGACGTCTGTGCGTACCGCTTTGCCCTGCTGGGTGGTCGAGACGCCGCGCGCCACGCCGGTGTGCGTGTCAAGCCGAACGCCTGCGCGCCGCGCGGTGGCCGCAACGAACTCGATCGACACGCCGAGGAGCGTCGCGACCTCGGTGCGGGCCCACACGCGGCGGCGGTCAGGATCCGCCTCGAGACCAAGCAGCTCGACAGCCTCACGCAACGCTGCGATACGCGCGTCCTCATCGGACACGTCCACACCCGAGACGGCCCCTCGAATGAGGAACTGGATGACATCCGGTGCGTCCGTGACCCGCTGCTGCATCTCCTCCACGCCGTGCTGTCGCACCAGCTCGGCCGGGTCAGATCCGTCGGGCAGCACCAGCACGCGCACCTGGAAGCCGCGCCCCGGTCCCGCCTCGGCATCCACCTCGCGGGCGGCGTCGTACGCCTTGCGAGCCGCCTTCTTGCCAGCGTTATCGCCGTCAAACGCCAGCACGATGCGGTTGGCGTACTTCGACAGCGTGCGGAAGTGGTCCGGCCCGACCGCGGTGCCGCAGGTGGCGACGGCGTTGCTGAAGCCGGCCTGGTGCAGCGCCATCACGTCGGTGTAGCCCTCGCATACCAACACCTCGCCGGCCGACACGATCGCCTGCCGCGCTTCGTGCACCCCGTACAGCACCCGGGTCTTCTGGTACAGCCGGTACTCCTCCGAGTTGAGGTACTTCGGCGGCGTGAAGTCAGCGCCGTACTCGATGCCTGGCAGCACGCGTCCACCGAACCCGATCGGGTCACCGCGGACGTCGAGGATCGGGAAGATGAGCCGCGCCTTGAACGCGTCGCGCAGCCCCCCGCGGTTGTTCGGCTTGGCCAGCCGCACAGCTTGGACATCAGCTTTCGTGAAGCCGGCCTCCTCTGTGAGGTGGCGGGTCAGCGCGTCCCAGCTGTCTGGCGCGAAGCCGACATGGAAGCGTTCTGCGTCCTCGCGACCGAAGCCACGCGATTTGAGGTACTCACGGGCTACCGCACCGCCGGGCGCCAGCAGCTGCGCCTGAAACCACGCCATGCCAGCGCGGGTCACATCGAGCATCTTGGCCTTATCGCCCAGCGCCTGCCGCTGACGCGAGGACAGCTCCTCGTAGCGCAGTGTGATGCCGCTGCGGCGTGCGAGCGACTCGACTGCCTCAACGAAGGTCAGGCCCTCGATCTTGCGCAGGAAGTCGAACAGGTCACCGCCCTCGGAGCAGCCGAAGCAGTACCACCGGTTCTCGGACGCCATCACGTTAAAGGACGGAGTCTTCTCGGTGTGGAACGGGCACAGGCCCTTCCAGTTACGGCCCGCGCGCTTCAGCTCAGTGAAATCGCCGATAACAACAAGTGCATCGGCACGCTGTCGCAGCGTCTCGATGTCTTCGTCGTTGATGCGACCTGCCAACCCGCGCTCCATGCCCGCAGTGGACTGTAGCCACGCAGGTCACATCGCCGGGCTGGGCCCGAGCTGCTGTGGATGACTCAGCCGGCGAGGAAGGCGTCATCCCACGCGGGATCGAGAAACGCAAGGAACTCGTCGAGCCGCGCAACCTCAGGAGTCTCACCGATCTCGCGAGCCGCATCGCGCAGCGCGCCGAGGCAGCGGTGCATCCCACGGTTGGTCGGGTGCGCCCACCGCAGCAGGTTGGAACCGCCCCACCCGGCGCCGCGCATCGCGTCCAGGCCCCGGTGATAGCCGACTCGGGCGTACGCGTACCGCTCGATGGCGCCGCCCGCGAGCATCGCGAGCATCGCCCAACCCTCGAGGAACGTCGGGTGGTCTGCCACGATGGCGGCGACGGCGCCGATGTTCGCACCGTCGACCGCGGCGAGCCGCGCGAGGGCGTCCGCGTCGGCCGGCGGCAAGATGATGTCAGCGCGGTCTGCGATGGGGAGCTGCGGCATGCGGGTTCCTAGCGCGGGGTGTTCTGACGGGGTGTGACGCTAACCCACCGGTGGGCGACGACCGTCATAGCCGGCGCGGGTACGTAGAGTCGGCCTCCACCCACCGCCAAGGGACGCAGCACGTGCAGCCACTCCGCTACGAGGTCGATCTACAGCACCGCCTGCAGCATCTGGTGGGTGTCACCATGACAATCCCCGCTGACCTGTCCTCTGGGGCACGGGTCACGGTCCCAACATGGACGCCGGGCAGCTACGTCGAGCGTGACTACGTGCACCACCTCCAGCAGCTGACCGCCACCGACTCCCACGGCGCGCACGTCGAGCTCGAGCCGAACGGCCGGACCGGATGGAGCCTGCCCGCCGACGTCGTGGGGCCCGTCACGCTGCAGCTGGAGTGGTACGCGAACGAGCTGACGGTGCGCACCAACCACGTCGACGACCACCACGCACTGCTCGTAGCGCCCGCCACCTTCCCGTACGTACACGGCGCCGAGGACCGCGGCTGCGAGCTCACGATCGTTCCGACTGACGACCACAAGGTTTACAGCCTGCTACCCACGACCGAGGGGCATGTCGCCGCGCACCGCGGTCCGGCGACCTTCGTGGCCGACGACATGCTGCACCTCGTCGACAGCGCGTTCGAGGTCGGCAACCACCCACAGCAGAGCTTCGACGTCGATGGCGTCCCCCACCGATGGGTGCACGCCAGCCACGCGGGCACCATCGACCTAGACCGAATCGAGTCCGACGTCACGGCCATCAGCCGGCAGGCGCGACTGCTGTTTGATGACGAGCTTCCTATCGACAGCTACACCTTCCTGTGCGTCGGCGCGGATGCCGCCGCCGGCGCCGGCGGCCTCGAGCACCGGGACGGCTCGGTGCTGATGCTGCCAGCTCTGACCGACGCCACAGACGACGGCGTGCAGCGCACGCGCTCGTTGATCGCGCACGAATACCTCCATCTGTGGAACGTCAAGCGCCTCGTCCCGGCCGAGCTCGTGTCTTTGACCCTGGACCGTCCGACCCACACCACCGGCCTCTGGGTCGCGGAGGGTTGGACCGCGTACTACGACGACCTGATCCCGACCCGTGCTGACCTGCAGTCGCCGCGGCGCTACCTCGACGTGCTGCGCGACGACCTGCGCTGGGTGCAATCCACCCCGGGCGCCCGGCGCCAGTCGGTGACCCAGGCCTCCTGGCACGCATGGACCGGGCTGTACATCCGCGACGAGAACTCGGTGAACGCCGGGACCAGCTATTACACACACGGCGCCGTGCTGGCTGCGTGCCTCGACCTGCTGATCCGCGGCGCGGCACCGGATGGCGACGGGCTCGACGAGGCCTTCCGCTTGCTGTGGCGCCGGTTCGGCCACCACCAGACGCGGGGCTATCCAAGCACGGGCTACACCCTTGGCGACGTGACCGCCGCGGTGTCGGACGCGGCCGGTCGCGACCTTTCGTCGTTCGTACGTGAGTTTGTGGAGCAGCCAGGCGAGCCCCCGCTCGAGGAGCTGCTCTCAATCGTTGGCATCCAGGTGACGCGGACCACGTCCGCAGCGGCACGCCCGGACCTTGGCATGACCCTGTGCGAGAGTGACCGCGGAGCAACCGTCGCCTCGGTGCTGCGCGGGCGCGCGGCCTGGGCCGCCGGCATCACCGGCGGCGACCGTCTGATCGCGGTCGATGGCATGGTCGTGCGTCGCGGCGAGCTGGACACGGCCATCGCGGGTCTGCGTGCTGGCGCGTCAGCGCGTTTCACCGTCGAACGCGGGCCGCGTTTGCTGCACTTTGTCGTCGAGCTTGGCGAGCCACAGCCCGACCTCACGTTCCAGTCCGTGCAAGAGCCGACGGAGCAACAGCACACCGCGTTTGCGCGCTGGACCGGGCATCCGCTCTCAGTGGTCTGACGCCGGCCCGCTGGCCCACGTGCTCGTTGCGTGCGTGGTCAGAGCTCGGCGCGCAGCTCCTGCAGGCGGCCACGGATCCACGTGAGCCGCAGGGCCGCGCGCGTGACCTCTGGCTGGCGGCTGGCGTCCCCCGTGCGTCGGGCAACGCTGCGCAGCGTCTGCGTCAGCACCTGGACTTCGAGCACCAGCAGCTCGACCTCGGCCGAGCGATCAGCCGCCACGCCCAGCGTCGACAGCGGCCGTGCCAAGATCGCCTCGTGCAACGTCTTACGAGCCCGCTCATCCTGCCACAGCAGGTCGTGGGACACGCCGGCTCCCGCCAGCAGCTCGTCAAGGCCAGGCAGTGCGCGGTCGTACGGCAACGACAGAACGTGCTCCTCGAGCCGCGCGACGGCAGCCTCACAGGCGTCCCAGGCGTCAACGTCGGGGCCCGGAAGCTCGGCCGGCGTGCGAGGATCGTCGGGCTGCTGCACCACGATGTCCTCTGCTCGTGCGAGCCGAATCGTACAAGCCGGACCGCGAAACACGCCATGACCGCGCCCGTCATCGCGGCAGGCTGCCTACTGTGGGATCCGACCGAGACGCAGCGCCCCCGCCCGTCGCCTCGCACATCGACGTGCAGCTGTTCGCCGATCACGCCACGGACGGAGCCCCCATGGACCGTGTCCCAAGCCCGAAGGACCTGCGTGGCGCCGCGAGCGTCGCGCGCTCGCTCGCGTACGCCGTAGGACTGGTCGGCGTCATCGCAGGCGCCGTCGTTTACCGGTCCGGTAGCGCGGTGGCCCTCGCCGCCGGACTCTGGGTCATCACGTTCGCTGCAGGCGCGCTGCTGATGATCGCCGGTTTCTTGTGCGACGGGCTCGCGGCGCTGCTGGCACGCACAGCTGCGATCGAGCAGCGGCTGTCAACGCCGCCTCGCCCGGGCGAGGCATCCGACGGCGAGTCTTGGCATGAGCACCCCAACCAGTGGTGATAAGAGCTGGGACGGAAGGGACTGGGACCGTAAGAGCTGGGACCGGCTACCCGCGGGGCAGCCTGTCTTGGATGCGGGCCACCAGCAGCAGCCACCATGCCAGCGCCAGCACAAGCAGCAGCACCGCGGTGCGCGTCATGATCGCGAGCCAGCTCGGGTCCCAGCGCGGAACGCTCGTGATGCGCACGTCATCCCCCAGCGCACGGTCAACCGCATCCTCGGCAACCGGAAGTTCCACCGACTCGGTTGGGGCCTCGGTTGGGTCGTCGGATGGAGCCTCGGCCTGTGCAACCACCACCAGCACCTCTACCTCACGTGTGACGCCATCACTGCCTCGCACGAAGAACGTGTAACGGTCTTCCCCCGTGAAGCCCGATGGGGGGGTGTAGATAAGCGATCCCTCGCGGATCGTTCCGCCCTCACGCGATGCAGTGTCGAATGTGACGAGCGTGCCTGGCACAAAGTCCGTCGGCTCGAACCTGTCCTCGGTCACCTGCTCCTCGGTCACCTGCTCCTGGGCCACCTGCTCCTGGGACCCTCCGATCGCGCCTTCAGTGGCCTCTTCGCCGGCGACCCGACGCGTCAGCGTCAGCGTTCGGCGGAGCGATAGAGGGTCCCCCTGCTCGACTAACAGCAGAATGCGATCGCAATCGCGGTCTACATCACCGAAAGAGACCGCCCCGTCCTCGGTGTCCTGCCCGATGCACGGCGTCGGGTCCTCCGTCGGGGTCGGCGTGGGCGTAGGCGTAGGCGTAGGCGTCGGCTTCGGTGTCGGCTTCGGCGTCGGCGTCGGCGTCGGGGTCGGCGTCGGCGTCGGGGTCGGCGACTCCGTTGATGCCTCAGCGGCGAGCGTCACGACCGGCGCGGCGGTCGCGACGGCCACGATGGACAAAGCGGCCACCAGCGCCACAGCGGCACGCAACGAAGGACGGCGAACGGACACGCGTCATCCTCGGGTCAGGACCGGTTGCGGTACGCGGTCGTCATCGATGTGCAAGGCTACGACGCAGGGCGTCAGGACGCTCATCGTGCGTCCACAGACCATGAAATCGCCGCGCAACAACAGGAGCCTCCCATGTCCGAGCCCCGGTATGACGATCTACGAGCGCTGTTCATCAACTGCACACTCAAACAGTCGCCAGCGGCCTCACACACGCGCCTGCTCATCGACAACAGCGCCGCCATCCTCAAGGCGCAAGGCGTCCACGTCGATGTGGTGCGGGCGTCGGACGAGGAGATCGCGTTCGGCGTCTACCCGGACATGACCGAGCACGGTGCGGCACGCGACGGGTGGCCCGCCATCCAAAAGAAGGTGGTCGCAGCCGACATCCTGGTGCTCGGCACACCCATCTGGCTGGGCGAGAAATCCAGCATCTGTACGCAGGTAATCGAGCGGCTGTACGGATGGTCTGGCGTGACCAACGATGCCGGCCAGTACGCCTACTACGGCCGCGCAGGTGGCTGTCTGGTGACCGGCAACGAGGACGGGATCAAGCACGTTGCCATGAACGTGCTGTACTCGCTGCAGCACCTCGGTTACACGATCCCGCCGCAAGCTGACGCTGGCTGGATCGGCGAGGCCGGGCCCGGCGGGTCCTACGGCGACGAGCTCGACGACGGCGGCCGCGTGGGGTTTGAGAACGAGTTCACGCGCCGCAACACCACGTTCATGACGTGGAACCTGCTCCACCTCGCGCGGATGCTCAAGGACGCCGGCGGCATCCCCTCGCACGGCAACTCGCGCACGGACTGGGACGAGAAGGGCATGCGCTTCGACC
>JBLFZR010000058.1:0-9195 GCA_047610595.1 Nitriliruptoraceae bacterium
GAGCAGCCGGTACCGCCGTCGCTGTCGAAGCCAGTGGAGCCCGCGTTCCCGCTGCCGTTGTGCCCGGGAACGCCGGGAACGGTTCCTGACTTCGTGCCGGCGTTCAAAGCTGCTGCTGCGGCGCTGAAGTCGGTCGAAGCTCCGGTGCTTTACATCCCGCCAGGCCACGGCATCACGGGGCTGGAGGCCTACCTCACGACCGGGCGTCAGATGACGTTCACCCATGATGTGAAGACGTTCTCACAGCTTGGGTGGGACCTGACTGATGACGCGCTGGCGCCGACGGCGATCAGCGGCACGGTCGAGTTCGAGGGTTCCGGCACGTACGTGGTGGACTGGGCGGATGGCGCTGCGTCGGAGCCGCAGACGGCGCCCGGCGCGACGTACGCCGAGGCGCAGGCCGGCGAAGCCTCGGTCACGCACTCCTACATCGACACCGGGACGTACCCAATCACGATCACGGATACGTGGCGTGTGAAGATGGTCGTTTCGTTCCTTGGCGAGACGTACACCTTCATCCATGAAGAGACGCTGGACCCGTGGGGCTACCCCGGAGGGTTCCAAGTCACCGAGCTCCGCTCGCGACGCGACAGCTAAATGGTTGACTGACCGTCACCAACGTCCAGCCGCATCAGCGTCGTCGCCTTGATGCAGATCCAGCGCGACAGCGGCCATGGCATGCGGCTGTGCTTGACGTCGGCGTAGCCGAGCCGTGCGTAGAGCGCGTGTGCCCGCGGGTTCGTATCGACGACCTCAAGCTCGACGCACCTCAGACGGCTGTCGATGGCGAGCTGATGGGCTCGCGCCAGCAGCGCGAGCCGCCAGACGCTCGACAGGCCGTACGTCCGCCAAAGCGCTGCGAGCTCGCCGCCGGGTCCGGCGTGATCGGCGCGTCCCCACACCAGCACGCCGAGCAGATCGCCGGTGGTGGCATCATGCGCGCGGAGGCACATGTCCGCGTCGAGTGTGTGGCTCAAGAAGCGTCGCCCACGCGCAGCGTCGCCGCGTCCGTCGCCGCGTCTGTCGCCGCGTCCGTCGGTGGGTCCGTCGGGGTGTCTGTCGGTGTGCCTGTCGGTGGGTGATGGGGGAGTAAGCGGGGTCCCTGATGTGCGGCCGGCAGAAGACGCACGGCCTCTGTGCGCGAGTCGGAGCCATCAGAGCTCCAGCACGAGCTCGAGGGATGTGGCCATCAGGCTGAACTAGGTTCCACCCAACCGACACACGAGCAGCCAGATGATCGAGCGACCGCAGCCGGGCGAGTACGCGCCCTACACCGTCAAGTACTTCGACCGAGTCCCGGACGGCGACATCCTCGCCCACCTCGCTGACGGACCGGTGCGGGTCACGGCCGCTTTCGATCGCGTGCCGGAAGGCCAGTTCGGCACGCCGATGGCCCCGGGAGAGTGGGCTCCGGCCGCGGTGCTCCAGCACATCATCGACGACGAGCGCATCTACTGCTACCGCGTCCTGCGGGCTGCGCGAGGCGACACGACCGAGCTGCCCGGCTTCGACCAGGAGGCTTTCGCCGCGAACGCCAACGCTTCGAGGCGTGCACGCGCCGAGATGCTCGATGAGTTCGCGGCGGTGCGTGGTGCGACCGTGCACCTGCTGCGGAGCTTGGCGCCCGAGACGCTTGGCCTGATCGGCATCGCCGAGGGCAAGCCGATGAGCCCTCGCGCTGCGGCCTGGCACATCGCCGGCCACGAGGCCGAGCATCGTGCGACCGTCGAGGAGCACGACGTCTGGGTGTGACCCACCGGAGCCCGCCGACCTCACGGCGGGCGGGCGCGGCGCGCATCGGCGACCTACTGCGCGGTGAACCGGATCGGTTTGGACGGGGCCCAGCGGCCGTCGCCGAGATACTCGGCAGTCAGCTCCAGCGGCTCGTCAAACAGGTCGCGCGGCAGCGATGCGGCGTAGCTGCCGTTGGTGACTGTGCCGGTGCCGGTCACCTCTGACATCGGGTCGCCTGGGACGCGGGCGGTGACGATGACTTGGCCGCCGTTGATCACGGACTTGTCAGCCGCGATCACCCGACCAAAGACGGTGTTGCCGTCGGCACCGCCGTCGACAGTCGTCTTGATCCCCGACCGGACTCGGGCGATGACACCGCCAAGCGCGTGGGTTGTGTGGACCTCGTCGTCGCGCGGGTCCTCGATGGTGGCCGACAGATTGACGATGTTCGGCGAGCGGAAGAACTCCTCCTTGTCGGGGAACTTCTCGAACACCATGTTGGCCTCGGGTGTGCCGTGTATTGACTCGAACATCACCTCGACCTTGCGCTCCTCGCCAGGGTCCAGCTCGAGCGATGTCGCGCCGACGTAGGTGCGGAAGAACGGGTTGGTCTGGGCGGGCTCTAGAAACACACGGGTCCGCTTCGGGTAGGGGTTGCCGACCGTCACGAACGTGCGCTCGCGGGTGGCGGGCGACGCCGTGGCAGAGATGAACTCGGTGTAGTTGGACTGGGCCAAGTTGTTCAGCTCGGTCATCTCGACGATGACCGGCGGACCGGTCTCGATGTGCAACGGCAGCCGTGCGACGACGCAGAAGTGACCGCCCTCGGGCGGCACCCATCCGTCGAACTCGACCTCGACCGTGGCACCGGCAGGGATGTCGACGGTGCGGGTTCCGAGGAAGGCCTCGCTGCCACCACCGGCGTTGAAGTCCTTGACGCCGAAGTTGACCTGCACGCCTTGGGCGAGCAGCGAGCCGGTGTTGCGGACCTTTGCCACGATCGTGTTGGGGTGACCGGTCCACGGGAGGTTGATCATCGAGGCGTCCGCTGCGTTCTTCCCGTTGCGGACCTCGATGTCGGGGCTCTGCCACGCGTTGGTCCCCGATCCGGGCCACGGCCGCAGCGACGGGTCGGGCCGTGAGCTGGCCCCATACCGGATGCGGATGTCCGCGGTGTCACCGTCGATCGAGACCACGTCGACCTTGAAGTCGGTGGGGAACATCGGGTCGGTGACGTCGGTCTCTTCGTAGTCCTCACCGGTGTCGATGATCGGACCGTCGCCGTCGACATCGTCGGGCAGCAGGATGATCTGCCGACGCACGACCGGCGCTGTCGAGGTGTCGGACAACATGTCGGTTCCGATGATGTGCCGGTCGCTTTCCAGCTGCTGGCTGCCGATCTGTGTCGGCTGCTCGGCGCGATACTCGAAGTAGTAGTTCCAGCCGTCCGCGAGCCGGATCTCGACGGCCGAGAACTCGCCCGCCCCCGGTGCGCCCAGCTCGTTCGCGCGCAGCGTCACCGTCTGGTCGACCGCGCCGGAGCCGGCGAAGTCGAAGGACTTGACCCACTCGGGCCTGATCCAGCCAAGCTGCATCTTGTTGGGAGCCGTCATATGGCCCCAACGGTTCTCGCGCGACATCACGTCCCACCCGCTGACCTCGCGGGCCGCGATCGCACCGTGCGTCGCGGCCTTCATGTACAGGTCCGGCAGGCCGAGGTTGTGGCCCAGCTCGTGGGTGAGCGTCTCGTACAGCTCGCGCACATCGAACGCCTCCCAGTCCGCGGGCATCACGACGGTCTTGATCGCCTTGTTGCCCTCGGCCGTGGTGAACGTGCTGCCCCATCCGTACGGCCACGCCATCCGCGTCACTGTCTCTTCTTCTTCGGTCGAGGTCGGGTCCGCGGGCGGTGCGGTCCGGACGATGAACACGACTGTTTCGATGTCGGTGAAGTCCAACAGGGCGTCGGCCGCGGTGATGGCCGACTGCGGGAACGCGGTCTTGAACCGCCACACGGTGCCGGTCCACTCGAAGTAGTCCTCGAAGTCCCCGCTCAGCTGCACTGGTCCGGCCACGCCGCCGTTGACCAACCCGAACGTGCCGCGCGACAGCTCCTGGAAGTAGTGGTGCGCGCTGACCGTCTTGCCGCCGACGGTGACGCCGTTGAAGGTCTCGTTGGTCCATTCGTTCTGGATCGCTGAGGTGTCGGCCGGGTAGCGCGCCGACGCCGTGTCGACAAACAGCAGGGCCACGTTGCGTGTGCCGCTGGCCGGCTTGACGTCAACGTTCTGGGGACCGGCCGGTCCACCGCCCCACGCGGCGCCAAGCACGTCGTCCTGCGAGACTCCCTCAAACCACAGCGGCGGTCCGTCCACGCCGCGCCACAGATCGGTCGTGACGAACGCGGCTGTGCCGAGCACGTCGCCGGTTGTGCGCTGCGTCGCGCGCAACGTCCAGCTACCCGGGCGGAAGCCGCCGAGCAGCATCACATGTGGGTCGGACGGGTCGAACGTGGCGTCGTGTGACATCGACACGACGCCGCCTTTGGGACCTTCGGCCACGTCAATCTCGAGGTCGTCGAACGACGCGCCCGAGCCGATGATGCGTACACCTACCCGCTGGTAGGCGCCGACGAACATCGGCTCCGGATCAATGTCGAGCTCGACACGCAGCGTCGGCTGCGGCGTGAGGTCGTACAGCATGACCTCCTTGTCGCTGATGACGTACACGCGACCGTCAGGCCGGACAGCCACGCTGGATGGCCGAAACGCGACGCCGTCGATCAGTGTGCGCGGCGTCGTGAGCAGCGATGGTCGGGGGAAGGGTCGAGGCAGTCGGCCTGTGCCGAACCGGTCCGGCAACCGTCCGATGAAAGGCAGATTGAAGACCGTTGTCGTCGGCAGCCCCAGCCCCCGGCGCCGGATCGGCACCGCCGAGACGCGGTTGGCTGGGTCGCGCTCGGCGACCAGCAGCGTCGATTCGCCGCTGTCTTGCCACGTGAGCATGAACGGGTTCACGAGACCGGTCGTCACCGTTCGACGGGTCCCGCTGTCAAGCGCGATCGCCACGATGCGACCGCTGCCGCGAGTCTGCTCGGTGACGTAGGCGGTCGTGCGCTCACGGTCGAGCACCAACCCGACCGCAGCAGTCAGCCCGCTGACGATGGTCCTGGGCCGGCGGGGAAGCAGAATGCCCGGGCGTCCAGCCCGCCCCACCGTGGGGCGGCGCGTGCGCAACGGAATGGCCAGCAACCGCCCGTCCGCCCGGGTGTGTTCGACGACGTAGACCAACCCCGCGTCCTCGTCGAGGGCGAGCTGGTGCGGGGCGCGTAACCCCGATGCGAGCACGCGGGCGTTGGCGCGGTCGGGCGATGTCATGCTGACCAGCAAGACATCGCCGCCGCGCTCGGACACCACGGCGAACCGGCCCGCTGCGGACACCACGATGTCTTCCGGTTTGGCGTAGCCGCGTCCGATCTGGGTGCGGCCACCGTCGTCGACCGCGGCCAGCGAGCCGGCGAACTCGGCCACCAGCAGGCGGTCGCGGGTTCGGTCGTAGGCGGCCCCGATGCCGCCCTTCAACTCCTTCGACAGCAGCACATCCATGACACCCTCCCGGTGCGAGGAGCACGGCGATGCCTGTCACCGACGCTCGGACGCGATCGATCCGCCTTTCCAGCAGTCCGACGTCGTCCTTGCCCCCGCTCTCGACTCTGTTCGCCTGTGTGACGCGGTGTCAAGCGACGTCACGCTGTGCGTGAAAGCGCCGGCGCATGGCTGCGGCCACCGCTCGACGGTGGCCGTTCGGACAGTGCTGATTTGGACGGCCTCCGGTGCAGCCCGACCGTGATCTGCAGTCCCGGATCACGGGGCGCGTCGGCATCAACGGCGCGCATGATGGGAACGACCGGATAGACGATTCATACCTGTGAGGTGTGCACGGTCTCCACAGGGAGAGGACGACCACCCGGGGTGCTTGCGCACGTCGGTAGCATCTCACTGCTCGTCATTCGGGGGGATCGTGGTGCAGGACCGTCGTCAGCTTCGTTAGTGGTGGCTGTGATAGCGGCTGTGGGCGTGTTCGCGGGTGGTTGCACGAACGAATCGGACCCGCTCCCAACGGCCACCTCCGTGCCGGCGCCGACCGAGGCGGTCGCACCAACGCCGTTGCCGTCTCCGACACCGACTCCGACTGTTGCGGCGATCGACATCTCGGTCGTGCCGCCGGTTGATCAGATGACCGTCGAGTACGTCGAAGCCGTCGTGAACGCCATCGAGGCAGAGAACGGGAAACTCTTCGCCACGGTCCTTGCCGCTCCGGTCAATCCTCTGCGTGCGACCCCGGCAGGAACCGTCTAGGGACTGGAGTCACTGTTCGCAGAGGACCGGTTGCAGTTGCTTTTGGAGGAGGCGGAGTCTCTCGCCGGCGATGAGGTTGCCCGCGAACCTGTATTACCCGCCGTGTCCTTTACTGGGGTGACGTACGAGGTGCTGCAGGTTTCGTATGCCGAACCGCGGTGCATCATCGCCGTTGCGCGCGTCGATCGAACTGGCTCCTTGCTGTCAGGTCGCCCCGACCCAGTCCTGTCGATTCTGTCTTTCGGGTTGGTTGATGCAGGTGGGAATCTCAATCCAACGCCTTGGCGAGTGTTGGACTCGACGCCCAACGAGAACTCAGACGGTGTGGCGAACGACGATTCGTTCGCGTTCGGCGCGAACCTGGCCGATATGTCCGGATTCATTCCGCATGACTGTGTCAACGGGGAGGCGTCTCGTGTTGGCTAATCGCACCGCTCGTTTAGTGGTCGTCGCTGCCTGCTCGGCCGCGAGCATTGCCGCAGTCGCTGCCGACACCCCGCTCGCCGAACAAGGCGGTGGAGGCGGATTCGGCAACGGTGGAGACTCGATTACACAGGAGGAGGCAGGATTTACAGCTGGCGGCGACGCCTACGCGAGCATTGATGTGTCTGCAGATGGTGCCGGGACGTCGGGTGCTGGGGGTTCGTGGTCGTGGCCGGTGAACATCACGGTGTATGGCAAGCCGGTGTTGCATATTCCGGTGGCGGTGGGTGGCGGTGTGACGCCGTTTGATGCGTACTGCTTCCGGATCTCGTACTCGACGTCGCACATCGACACGGTGGGCGAGTTGCAGGTGTCTGCGAACGGTGGGTTTGAGGTGGCGCAGGATCGGGATTATCTCGAGCCGGCGGAGGCTGCGTACAAGGCGGGCCTGAAGGCGTATGAGGATCGGGTTGTGCGTCGCAACGAGGTCAGCGCGACGAATGAGGAGGCCCGTGCGCATAACGGGGAGCTGGCGGAGGGGGAGGAGCCTGCGTTGGAGCGGTCGGTGCCGCCGTTGCTGCCGTTGCCGGTCGAGCCTGTGTTCCCGTTCCCGTTCCCGTTCCCGTTGCCGTTGTGTCCGGGGACGCCGGGCACGGTTCCTGATCTTGTGCCGGCGTTCCAGGCTGCTGCGGACGCGCTTGAGAGTGTGGATGCGCCGGATCTTTGCATCGAACCGGGCCACGGGATCACAGGTCTGGAGGCGTATCTGACGACCGGACGCCCGATGGTGTTTACCCATGACGTGCAGACGTTGTCACAGCTTGGGTGGGATCTGACCGATGATCCGTTGGCGCCCACCGCGATTAGTGGCACGGTCGAGTTTGAGGGCGCAGGGACGTACGTGGTGGATTGGGGTGACGGCATCGTGTCGCCACCGCAGACGGTGCCGGGTGCGACCTTTGCGCAGGCGCAGGCCGGTGAAGTTGGGGTCACGCATTCGTACATCGACATCGGTAGCTATCTGATCACGGCGACCGATACGTGGCGTGTCAAGATGGATGTCGAGTTCCTCGGCACGGTTTACACGTTTGTTCATGAGGAGACGTTGGTCCCGTGGGCCTATCCGGGCGGTTTTGACGTTGACGAGGTTCGCTCGCGTCGCGACAGCTGACCGAACGACGGATGCACCACCGATGAGCGACTGGTCCGACGCCGCCGAGCACGCGTTCACCCTCGCGCTGGAGGACCTGGCCGACCCTGCGTTGGCGGCGCCGATGGCCGCCTACATGCGCAACCGGTTCGTGTTTCACGGCATTAAGTCGCCGCAGGTCACGACGGTTTGGAAGGCAGTGAAGTCTGACGTCGACGGCGTGCACGGACGTCCCACCGCCGACGACCTGCTTGATTTCGCCGACGCCATGTGGGACCGGCCCGAGCGTGAGCATCAGTACGTCGCGGCCAAGGCCATGGCCGCAGCTGCGAACCGCAAGGACGTTGGAGGGTTCGAACCGCGCCACCTCGACCGGGTGCGCCACCTCATCGTCACTCAGGCGTGGTGGGACACGGTGGACGTCCTGGCGCCGAACGTCGTCGGGCGCATCGCCCACGCGCACCCCGACGACACGCTGCCAGTGCTCGAGCGATGGCTCGTCGACGACGACCTGTGGCTCGTTCGCAGCGCGCTGCTGCACCAGCTGAAGTGGAAGGATGACACCGACCGCGACCGACTCTCCCGCTACTGCTTGGTCGCGGCGGGGCACCCAGACTTCTTCGTGCGCAAGGCCATCGGCTGGGCCCTGCGTCAGTTCTCATACATCGACGCGCCATGGGTCGAAGCGTTCGCGATCGAGCACGCCGACGTGCTGTCTGGACTCAGCTGCCGCGAGGCCACGAAGGCCATCAACCGCGAACGAGCTCGCGCCAGCCGCTAGCCGCTAGCTCAGCTGGCTGTCACCGGCAGGCGCATTCGGGTCGTGCCACGGATCCCGAGCCAGCGTGACAGCGGCCACGGCACCGACTCGTGCGTGACCGTCGCGTAGCCCAGCCGTGCGTACAGCTCGCGGGCCCGAGGGTTCGCGTCGATGACCTCGAGCTCGACGGCGGCCTTGCCGGCCGCGACGGCCCGTTTGATCGCATGCTCCATCAGTGCGCTGCCGACGCCCCGACCTCGGGCGTCGGCAACAACACAGATCGAGTCGATATGCATCGCATCCTTGGACGGCGAGGACTCCATCGCGATCAGCAGGGCGAGCCGCCAGACCGACGACACGCCGTAGGTACGCCACAACGTGCCCACCTCACCGCCAGGGCCGGTGTGATCGGCGCGCGTCAGAACCAGCACACCCAGCAGGGCACCGGTGTCGCCATCGCACGCCGTCACCGTCATGTCGGCATCGAGCGTCTGGGCGAGGAAAGCGCATCCTCGGGACTTGTCGCCGAGCGCCACGCCGAGTTTCTCGCGGAACGCATCCCACACGATCGCGGCAGCAGCCTCACGGTCCGGTTCGTCCAGACCATCACGCACGAGGACGGGACTCATCGCCTCAGCGGCCCTGGGGGCCGCGGTGCTCTTGGTCGCGTGCGATGCGCAGCGACGTCTTCGGCTCGGTGCCCTGGCGGTAGTTACCCGTGGCCGTGGCCATCACCAGCTGCTCGTCGTCACCGCCAAGCTTGGCGAGGA
>JBLFZR010000059.1:0-8725 GCA_047610595.1 Nitriliruptoraceae bacterium
TAGTGCTGGCGTCGCTGGTGCTCGTGACAGCCGACTTCCGGTCCGAGGACGGGCCGCTTGACGGCCTGCGTGGGGTCGCGACCAGCACCTTCCAGCCGTTGCAGTCCGGCTTGGGCTCCGTGACACGCCCGATCGTGGACATCTTTGGCAACGCAGGCGAGCTGTGGTCGATTCGTGGCGACAACGACGCACTGCGTGCGCAGATCGACATCCTCGACGATCGCCGGATCGCCGCCCAGGCCTTGCAGCGTGAGAACGACGAGCTGCGCGCCCTGCTCGAGCTGCGCGGCTCGACTGACTGGGTCACGGTCGCCGCCACCACGGTTGCGTTCACCCCGTCGAACTTCGAGTGGACGATCACCATCGACGTCGGCTCCGACGTAGGTGTGCGCGAGGACATGCCCGTGGTTGCGGGGGCGGGCCTTGTCGGCAAGGTCATCCAGGTGACGCCCACCAGCAGTCGCGTGCTGCTGGCGATTGACCCTAACTTCTCGGCTGCCACCCGCGTGGCGGACAGCGGTGACATCGGCGTGGTGACTGGTCGTGGCTCAGACCTGATGCGGATGGAGCTCGACAACCCCGCGGTCGACATCGCCACGCGGACACAGATTGTCACCAACAGCTACGCGTTCGGCGTGTTCCCGGCTGGCATCCCGGTTGGGGTTGTGGATGGGTTCGTCGAGGGTCCCAACGAGCTCAGCCAGACGGTGCTCGTGCGGCCGTACGTTGACTTCAACCGCCTCAACCACGTCCTGGTCATCTTGCAAGAGCCCACCGTGGCGCCAGATCCGGTGCCGGACCTGCCGGCGCGCGACCTCAACCCGCCCCAGCTGGTTCCTGACCCAACGCCGGCACCCACCGAGACGCCCAGCGGCGGGCCGTCCGACGGGCCGTCCGATGGTGACGGGGCCGCCGCGTGATCATGCGCGTGCTCCTCATCTCGGTGCTGATCGCCATGTGCGCGGCGATTCAGACCTCGGTGCTGCCGCTGTTCGCGTTCGGTGGCTTCCGTCCCGACCTGCTGCTGCTGCTCGTCGTCGCGTTTGCGGTGCAGGACGGTCCGGAGGTTGGTGTCCGGCTTGGGTTTGTCGCGGGGCTGACGACCGACCTGCTGCTGGAGACCTCGTCGCTCGGCGTCGCGTCGCTCACGTTCGCGCTGGTCGGTTACGCAGTCGGCGTGTCGCGGCCGTACCTCGCGCCGAACTCGATCACGGCGCCGCTCGTGCTCGGCCTCGTCGGCAGCACGCTTGGCGCGTTGCTGCTGGGAGGGCTGGGCAACGTGCTCGGTGACGGTGATGCGTCGTTGAGCCTGATTGTGACGGCGTCGCTGTATGTCGGCGTCATCAACACGATTCTGATCGGATTCGTGCTCAAACTCACCCGTGGGCTGTCGAGTCGGTTCCCCGCCGAAGGCACACCACTGTCGCGTTAGCGAGCAGGCGGTCCGAGCGGTGCGCCGGTGATCGACGGGCGCCACGTACGGTTCGCCGCACGGCCCGCGTACCACCCGAGCAAGACCTGCATCCCCACCATCCGACGAAGAGACAAGCGCCCGTGTCAGCCATAGACGACCGGCAAACAGGCCTGCGGCTCACGCTGCTGGCCAGCGTCATCGTGCTGTTCGTGCTGGCGCTGCTCTCGCGCTTGTGGTTCCTCCAGATCCTTGCGGGCGCGCGGTTCGACGAGCTGTCGCAGAGCAACGCGGTGCGCATCGTTACGACTGAGGCTCCGCGCGGACGCATCCTCGCATCCGACGGCACGCCGCTGGTGGCCAACCGTGCCGCGCCCACGGTTGTCGTGGACCGTCAGGTGCTGCTGAACGGTCTTGGCGACCCGCGCGAGGGTGCCGAGCGGGTGCTGTCGGATCTCGCGCAGGTGCTTGGGCTTGAGGTGGACGAGCTGTTGTTCCGGCTCGGGACCCGAAAGTACTCGCCGTTTAGCCCGGTGCCGGTGCTCGAGGATGTACCGCAAGAGGTGCGGTTTTACATCCAGGAGCACCAGGAGTTCTTCCCCGGCGTTGATGTCGTTGACCTGCCCGTACGGACCTACCCGCAGGGGCAGGACGCCGCGCACATCCTCGGCTACCTCGGCGAGATCAGCGCGATCCAGCTGACCGAAGGCACGTTCCAGGGCTACCGCCCCGGTGAGAAGGTCGGCCAAGCCGGGCTCGAGAAGACCTACGAGCTAGATCTGCAGGGGCAGGAGGGAAGCAACCGTCTGTCGGTCAGCGCCCGCGGCACCGTGCTGGAGGTGCTGAGCACCATCCCACCCACCCACGGCAGTGACCTCGTCACCAACATCGACTTCGAGCTCCAGCGCGCCACCGAGACGATCCTCGAGCAGGGGGTTCTTGCGAGCCGAAACATCGTGCGTCGCGATGGACGCAACCTCGAGTCGATCGCTGGCTCGGCGGTGATCCTGCGGCCGAGCGACGGAGCCGTGCTGGCGATGGCGTCGTGGCCCACGTTTGATCCGAGCGCGTTCGTGGATGGTCTGACCGATGTCGAGTTCGACGCGATCTTCGACAAGACCGTCGCAGATGAGGTGCCTGCCATCAACCGCGCGATCCAGGGTGCGTACCCGCCGGGTTCGGTGTTCAAGATCGTCTCAGGCGCAGCTGCGCTTGAGTCCGGCCTTATCACCACCGACAGCCGGGTGGCCTGCCCCTCATCGTGGGACCTCGGCAACATCACATTCAACAACTGGAACGCCTCGAGCGAGGGCGCGATGGACCTCGCGACGGCGCTGAAGCGGTCCTGTGACACGTTCTTCTACGAGCTGGCGTACCAGCAGTACGTCCGGGAGGAGAACCAGCTTGATACCGGCCGAGACGTCATCGAGCAGCTCGAGCGCATCTCGAACGGGTTCGGGTTCGGCATCGAGCTAGGCATCGACCTCCCGTCCGAGCAGGATGGCGTCATCCCGTCCCGTGCGTGGAAAGAGGACTACTGGGAGCGGACCCGCGGCAACAACTGCCAGCTGGCCAGCGACGCGGCCACGCAGCTTGCGGTCGACCCCAACGGGTCCACGCAGTACGCGTTTGATCTGTACACCGAGCTTTGTCAGGACGGATACCGGTTTCGAGGTGGTGACGCGGTCAACGCGTCCATCGGCCAAGGTGACGTGCTGACCACCCCGTTGCAGGTCGCCGCGTCGTACGCCGCAGTTGCCAACGGTGGCACGCTGTTCCGCCCGCGCGTGGCTGATCGGATCGTGGCAGCTGATGGCTCGATCGCGCGCCAGATCGAACCGTTCGCCATCGGCACGCTTCCGGTCGACGAGGCTGGCCTGCGCGAGATTCGGTTCGGCCTGGAGGAGGTCGTGATGGGATCGGGCGGCACCGGGGCCGGCGCGTTCTCTGGGTTCCCGCTGGACCAAATCCCGGTGGCCGGCAAGACCGGCACCGCCGAGCTCGGCAGCCAGATCCCGTACGCCTGGTTCGCCGCGTACGCACCGGCTGACGCGCCGGAGTACGTGGTGGTTGTCAGCGTTGAACGCGGTGGCGGCGGATCGCAGACGGCGGCGCCGATCGCCCGTCGTATCCTTGAGGCAGCGTTCGGGCTGGATGTGAAGCCGTTCGCGGCGGGCCCAGAAATTCTCGACTAGGGATTCTCTGCTGGGGATTCTTGACTAACAACTGTCGGCTCGCTCTGTGAGTGAGCGAGCAGGCAACGGCGACCGAAACGGTCGTGAAAGGGTGACGGTGGACTTTCCGGCGATGCGCACTGATCGTGGCCAGCGTCAGCTGCGCGCCGAGGTTCAGACGCGCTGGCAGGCCTCGTCGGCACCCACCCGTCACGTGGACCCGATCCTGATCGCAGCCGCGATCATGCTGTCGCTGATCGGCCTGCTTGCTATCTACTCGGCCAAGTTCGGCCCGCTCACCAGCCAAGACCTGCCGACCGATCTGTACGTCACGCGCCAGACGATCGCGCTCGGCATCGGCCTGATCGCGATGGCCGTCGCCGCGGCTGTCGATTACCGCAACCTCCGGGCGTACGCGTCGCTGCTGTACGTCGGGTCCGTGCTGCTGCTCGTTGTCGTGCTGTTGGTCGGGGATGCGGCCAAGGGGGCGCAGTCGTGGATCAGCCTGGGAGGCTTTCAGTTCCAGCCATCCGAGGTCGCCAAGATCGGCTTCATCATCGCGGCTGCCGCGTTCCTGCACGAGCGTGAGCTTGAGGGGTTTATGCCGGTGGTGTGGGTGCTGGGGATCTTGGCGCTGCCGCTCTCGCTGATCGTGCTGCAGCCTGACCCGGGCACCGGCTCGATCTTGTTGTTCACCACCTTCGTGATCTTGCTCGTCGCAGGCATCCGTGCTCGATTCTTGGTGGCGCTGGCGCTGCTGGGTGTGCTGGGCCTGGTCGGGGTCGTGCAGCTGGATCTGCTGCAAGATCACCAGATCGAGCGTCTGACATCCTTCGCCAACCCCGAGTCGGAGGCCTGCGCGCAAGGCGCCTGTTACAACACCGACCAGTCGCTGATCGCCATCGGTTCGGGCCAGTTCGCTGGCAAGGGCCTGTTCCAGGGCACGCAGACAAATCTGGCGTACGTGCCCGAGAACCACACCGACTTCATCTTCACGGTCATCGGTGAGGAGTTCGGCTTCGTCGGGGCGTCCGTGGTGCTGGCGCTGTTCAGCATCGTGCTGTATCGCTGCCTGCGTATCGCTGCGTCGGCCCGAGACCGCTTCGGGATGCTGATGGCGTCTGGCGTGGCGGGGCTGCTTGCGTTCCAGCTGTTTGTGAACGTTGGGATGACGGTTGGGATCATGCCGGTGATCGGCATCCCGCTGCCGTTCATCTCGTACGGCGGGACCTCGCTGATCGCGACGTTCACGATGCTCGGCCTGGTGCTGAACGTCCACATGCGGCGGTTCCGAAGCACATAAGTTCGGTTGTCCTCCTCGATGTGAACCGCACAGCGCTCGACCCCGTCGCTACCCTTCGCGTCACCGGCGGACCGCGCCCGGGCATCTGCCCGGCGCTGCGACGACGGCCCCCCCACAACAGAGCGTGGCCTTGGCCACGACCCGACCGTGCGGCGCTGTTGGCGGCGCCCGGTCGAACAAGGTCTCCATCATGCTTAAGAGCACCCCGCCCCCTCCCACCCCGACGCCCGCTGGACCTCTGGTCTTGGCGTCGACGGATCGCACTGTTATCCGTCGTGCGACGGAGGCCGCGGTGCCGCCGAGCGTGTGGCACGACCTTGAGCCGTGGCTGATCGAGGTCACCAAGCCGGCCCAGTACGTCGGTGGCGAGCACAACGCGGTGTCCAAGGACTGGGCGTCGTGTGACACCCGCTGGGCCGTCAGCTACCCCGACACCTACGAGGTCGGGCAGCCGAACCAGGGCATCCAGATCTTGTACGAGGTGCTCAACGAGCGCGCCACGACCTTGGCCGAGCGCACCTACAACCCTTGGATCGACCTCGAAGAGGTGATGCGGCGCGAAGGCATCCCTGCGTTCACGCTCGAGCAGCACCGCCCGGTATGGGCGTTTGACGTGCTGGCCGTCACGCTCCCACACGAGCTGGGCCACACCAACCTGCTGAACCTGATCGACCTGGCCGGCATCCCGATCCATGCCGCCGAACGCACCGCTGACCACCCGATCGTGCTGGTTGGTGGCCACGCGGCCTACAACCCCGAGCCGCTGGCGCCGTTCATCGACGCTGCCGTGATGGGCGACGGCGAGCAGGTCACGCTGGACATCGACGACGTCATCCGTGCGTGGAAGCACGCGGGCAACCACGACCGCGACGCGCTGCTGCACGCACTGGCCAAGGTCGAGGGCGTGTACGTCCCGGCCCTGTTCGAGGCGCAGCTGACACCCGACGGTCGCCTGCGTCAGACGATTCCATCCACCTCAGGTCTGGCCCGGCGGGTGCCCAAGCGCACCATTCAGGATCTAGAGGAGTGGCAGTACCCCGTCAAGCAGATCGTGCCGCTGACCGAGGTTGTGCACGAGCGCTTCAGCGTCGAGATCTTCCGTGGCTGCACCCGCGGCTGTCGCTTCTGTCAGGCCGGCATGATCACCCGTCCGGTCCGCGAGCGGAAGCCCGAGACGGTTCGCAAGATGGTCACCGAAGGCATCAAGGACACCGGTTTTGAGGAGGTCGGCCTGCTGTCGCTGTCGTCGGCCGACCACAGCGGCATCGCCGATATCGCCCGCACCTTGGCCGATGACTTCGAGGGCACGGCCACCGGCCTGTCCCTGCCGTCGACCCGTGTCGACGCGTTCAACGTCACGCTGTCCAACGAGCTGGCGCGCAACGGACGTCGCACCGGGCTGACGTTTGCGCCGGAGGCTGGCAGCGAGCGCATGCGCCAGGTCATCAACAAGATGGTGTCCGAAGAGGACATGATGCGTACCGCGGACATCGCGTTCGCCAACGGCTGGCGCCATGTGAAGCTGTACTTCATGGTCGGGCTGCCCACCGAGACCGACGAGGACGTCCTCGCGATCGCCGAGATGGGCGCCAAGGTCGGCGCCATCGCTCGCAACCACCGCGGCCGCAACAAGGTGACCGTCAGCGTCGGTGGGTTTGTGCCCAAGCCCCACACGCCGTTCCAGTGGGTCTCGCAGGACACCCCGGACGACATCAACCGCAAGCTCAAGATCATCCGCGACCACCTACGCGATCACCGCGGTGTGACGCTGCGCACGAACGCACCGGACGAGGGTGTCATCGAGGGTCTGCTGGCCCGCGGTGGCCGCGAGGCCGCTCCGATCGTCGAGGGCGCATGGCGCCGTGGCGCACGGATGGACGGCTGGCAGGAGATCGAGACGCTTGAGCTGTGGCACGCGGCCGCAGCCGAGGTTGGTATCGATCTGTACGAGCACATCGGTCGCGAGCGCGGCGAGGACGAGGCGCTGCCGTGGGACCACCTCGACTCGGGTCTTGAGAAGAGCTGGTTGTGGAAGGACTGGCTGGACGCCGCCTCCGACAAGGAGCTCGACGACTGCCGCTGGTCTGCGTGCTACGACTGCGGCGTCTGCCCCGGTCTCGACGTCTTGCATGACACCGGCTACGGCTACAACAACGTCGCGTACGAAGGCGATGAGGTTGATGCGCAGGGCCGCAAGGCGCTGCCCATCGCGCAGGTGACGTCCGGCCCGCTCGGTGGCGATCAAGAGCTGCCGACATCCGCCGAGCGGTACGCCGCCGGGGTGCCTTTCGGTGGCGCCCAGGTGACAGCTGACGCCGGTGCTACGTCCGGCGGAGCGTCGTCGTGAGCCACCAGCGCATCCGCATCCGTCACACCAAGCTCGGGCGCACGCGCTACCTCTCGGCCCGTGACCTCACGTCGGTGTGGGAGCGCTCACTGCGCCGCGCGGATCTTCCGATCGCGTACTCGGAGGGCTTCTCGCCGCACGCGAAGGTGTCGTTCCCCGACGCGCTGCCCGTTGGGCTGTCGTCCACCGGCGAGTACGCCGAGCTGGCGTTCGCAGCGCCGATCGAGCCGGGCCCCGGCCTCGGCCGGTTGTCCGCGACCCTGCCCGAGGGCATGGAGATCACGACCTACCTCGAGGTGCCCGACGGGGCCTCGAAGCTGGCCAAGATGCTCGGCGCAACGATGTGGGAGCTGGCCTGGCCCGTCGCCGACATCGCAGAGGCCGAGGCCTTGCGCGAGCTCGCTGCCCCGGCGCTTGCCGCGCTGTTGGCGGCCGAAGGGCACGACGTCGTCAAGCGACGTCCATCCGGTGACAAGGTGGTTGACATCCGACCGCCGATCGTCGCCGCAGAGCTTTCCATCAGCGACACGCCCAGCTGGCGCGACGCTGCGATGCCACACGCATCCACACAAACCTCGACGTCCGGCGCCGCCGATCACGTCGCACTCATCCTCCGCACGGTGCTCCGCAACGGTGGCGCGACCGTCCGACCCATTGACCTCGCCGGCGCGCTCGCGTCGTTGGCCCCTGCAGGAACCGAACCGCTGCCCGCGACCCGACATGCGTGTCGGGTCGCCCAGGGCGCGGTCGTGGACGCAGGTGTGAAGGAGGCCCTCACGGGCCAGGTGGTCGGGCTTGTCGCCCCCGTCTCAGCGGGCGCCGCCTGACACGAGAGACCACACCGCATGACAGACACCAACGACACGACAAACACCACCGACAAGACCCGCGACGAGCCGGACGTCAACGTCACTTTCGACGCTGACGGCGTCGAGGTTGAGGATTTCGACCCGGCGGAGGCTGACGAGTCCCTCGACACCGAGGACTACGACGAGGTCGACATCGACGAATCGGGCGCGGGTTCTGACGACGGGTCTGACGGCTCTGACGGGGATGACTCCGACGAGTCGGATGGTTCCGACGCGTCTGACTCGGATGACTCTGACTCGGATGACTCTGACTCTGACTCTGACTCTGACTCGGGCGATGACGCTGAGGACGAGCCGATGGATGCGTCCGAAGATGCAACGTCCGAAGAGGTGACGTCGGAAGAGGCGATGTCCTCAGACGGCGAGTCCAAAGATGATGACTCGGATGATGACTCCGAGTCATCGGGCGGCTCTCGCTCCGGTCGCCGCCGCCGTGGGCGCCGTGGTCGCGGGGGGCGTGGTCGCGGTGGGAACGGCGGCGATGCCAAGTCTGACGATGCCAAGTCTGACGATGCCAAGTCTGACGATGCCAAGTCTGACGATGCGGGTGAGTCCGACGCTGCGCCGGGCGACGTCACGTCATCCGGCAGCGAGGCGGAGGACACAAACAGCAAGGCCGAG
>JBLFZR010000060.1:0-7963 GCA_047610595.1 Nitriliruptoraceae bacterium
CCTGCGGCTGCGCCGCCACCACCTCGACAGCATCACTGACGGTTTGATGTACGCAGCGATGGTGGCGCTGGGGTTCGCCACAGCCGAGAACGCCACGTACTACCTCGACGCGATGGTGACCGACGGCGCACAGGGGCTTGGAGCGGTGTTTGTCATCCGCGGGCTGCTGTCGCCGCTGGCACATCCGATCTTTACCAGCATGATCGGGATCGGCGTCGCGATCGCTGCAACTCGGCGTCGACGTTGGTGGGCACCGTTGCTCGGCCTCGTCGCCGCCATCGGGCTGCACGGCCTGTGGAACGGGCTGGTCGGGCTCGGCGAGGTGACGGGCCGCGCCGAGGATTCGTTGATAGGGCTGCTCGTGGCGTACGCAGCGCTGTTCGTCGTGCTCGTCGGCCTGATCGTCGTCCTGCTGCTCGACCGCCGACGGCTGGTCTCCCAGCTGCGAACACACCTCGCGCCGTACGTGAGCAGCGGGATGCTCCGACCGGCCGAGCTGGAAAGTCTCACAACCACTCGTGCACGTCGTCAGGTCCGCTCGACACAGAAAGCGCGCCACGGTGCGCCAGGCATTCGTGCGGCGCGACGATTCCAGACCGCGGCCACCGACCTCGCCCTGCTCCATCGTCGCATCGACGCCAACGGGCGCGTCCCAGCCGGTGCCGAGGCTGAGCGACAACACCTCGTCGCCCAGCTCGCGCTGGCGCGGACCCAGGTGCAGGCCTGACCCGCGGCGCGCTGACAGAACTACGCGCATCAAGACCAGCGAGTTGGCCATCCGTACACTTGTGCATAGCTCATGCGGCAGCGAAACCGGCCAACCGGACGCGCGCCCGGACAACGAGGCGTTGGACGTCACAGGTGGAGCCCACGCGATCGCGCAGGAGTAACAGATGGACACGGTGACACAGCTGGTCGGTCTCGCGTTCGCAGCCCTCGGAGTTGCGACTCGCATCCCCGCGATTCGTGGTGGCGTGCGGTCGCTGCATCGCCTCTCGTCGTTCTTCCTCTTGCTCGCTGTGCTCGCGAGCACACCCAGTCCAGCGGGAGCCCCCCAGGGCGATATCGCACCGCTCACCGTCGCCTGGTTGCTCGGCTCTCTCGCGGCCTACCCCTTCCTGCTGCTGCGTTACACCGACGCCATCGCCCCGCTGCCTCGACCGTTGTGGCGCTGGCTCGCCGCGCTGACAGCCGTGCAAGCCGCGGCCTTCCCTGCCATGCTGGCCACGATGAGCCTCCAAGACGCTGCGCTGCTGATGCTCGCAGCCCAGAGCGTCATCGCCGTCGCAGCGCACGCGGTCACGTTCGCGGTCACCCGACGCCGAACGCCGCGGATGTCGTCCAACTACGCCCGCGTTCGAGCAGCGACCGTGAACATCGGGCTGACACTGGTGGGTGGCGCGCTGGCGATTGGCGTGTTCGAGCCGCGCCTCAGGTGGCTCACGCTCACGCTCGCGACCGTGTCCGTGACCCTCCTTATCGTCGGGGCCGCTCCCCCGCGGTGGATGCGATCGCTGCTGCTCCAGCAAGACCTTGACGCCATCGAGTCGCACGTGCTCGCGACCGCGGCCGATGCCGATGCCGGCGCTGCCGCGTTCCTCGAGGCCGTCCGCGTGCTGGTCCGCGCCGACCTCGTCGATCTGATGCGTGACCACAGTCTGGTCGCGACCGCCGGCGCCACCGACGCAGCGAGCTGGGATCAGCAAGCGCTCCAGCACAAGCGTGACGGACCAGCGCCGATCGGCGCAACTGTCCAGGTTGACCGGATGACCGCACCCGACGACAGCTCACGATGGCTGATACGTGCAGGCTGCGACGGCGACGTGCTGTCGATCGCGACACGTCAAGACCCTGTGTCGCACGGGCTGCACGACACCGCGCTGCTCCCCCGGCTCGTGCGCCGCATCGGTCACGCGATGGACGCCAGCAGCCTCACAGAGCAGCGCCAACTCCGCGAGCTGGCCGAGCAGCAGTCCGAGAGCTACCGGGCCACAGCTGCGCTGAAGGACGACCTGCTGTCGACGATCAACCACGAGCTTCGGACGCCGCTGACGACGGTCAACGGGGCGCTCGCGCTCGTGACCGATCGCTGGGACAGCATCTCGGAGATGCAGCGCCGGCAGCTGGTCGAGCGCGCGGCGGCGAACGCGAGCACGCTGCAGCTGCTGGTCCTCGACGTGCTCGACCTTGCGGCGCTTCGAGCAGGATCTGTCGTCGTTGCCAACACCGAGGTGCGCGTGCAGGACCTGATTGAGGCCGCCATCGACGGCCTCGGACCCTCGGACCGGCTGGACGTGCGCGTCGAAGGAACGACCTGCACCACCGATCAGCCGCTGACCAGCCGCACCATCCGCCATCTCGTCCGCAACGCCCTCGAGCACACGCACGGCATGGTCATCGTGGATGTCCGCGCGACGAGCAGCTCGCTGGAGGTGCAGGTGTTCGACGAGGGATCCGGCGTGCCGCCAGAGCTCGTGGAACCGATGGCGCGTGGCGGGCACTACCTGCACCGCACCAGCCGCGGACTCGGGATCGGGCTCGCGCTGGTCCGCGAGACCGTACGGCTGCAGGGCGGCTCGATGTCACTGCTCAGTCCGATCACCGGTGGCACCACTGTGCGCTGTGAGCTGCCCGCGCTGCACCCCGTCAGCACTGATTAAGCGTGCCCCCATCTAGACAGGTCGCGGTATCGATGTGCTGGTTGGGCGCGAGTCAGGCCGACGTGGCCTGCAGCGTGTGCGCGAGGATCGTGCGGGCGATCACGCGCAGCGCTAGCACCTCGTCGGCACCCTCGAAGATCGACAGCACACGGGCATCGACGAACAGGCGCGACACCGTGTACTCCTCGGCGTAGCCGTAGCCACCGTGCAGCTGCAGCGCCTCGCGGGTGACCCACTCGGCGGTGCGACATGACAGCTGCTTGACCTCGGACGCCTCAAGCTGCCCGTCCCCCGCGGCGATCATGCGGGCGACCTCGTGCCCGAACGAGCGGTTCGCAGCGATGATCGCTGCCATACGCGCGATCTTCACCTTCGACAGCTCGTAGTCGCCGAGCGCCGTGCCGAAAACGGTGCGCTGCGTGACGTACGTGACGGCCTCTTCCATGGCCGACTGCATCACGCCAAGCGCCCGCGCGGCGGTCTGGAGACGCGCGTTGTCGAACGCCATCATCTGCAGGTAGAACCCGCGTCCCATCCCCTCGTCCATCCCAATCAGGTCCGAGTGCGGCACGCGCCAGCCCTCGATCGAGACCTCAAAGCTGTGCATCCCGCGGTAGCCCAGCGTTGGGATGGCCTTGGCGTCCATCTTCCCGCCACCATCCTGCTCGTGGGTCCACTTGTGACCGGGGAAGGACGGCTTCTCGACGACGAACAGCGACAGGCCCTTGTGCCCCAGCGTCCGGTCCGGGTCGGTGCGGGCCAAGATCAGCAGGTACTCGGCCTTGCCTGCGAACGTGCACCACGTCTTGACGCCGTTGAGGATCCAGTCGTCACCGTCGCGCGTCGCTGAGGTCTTGACGCTGGCCACGTCGGACCCGAAGTCGGGCTCGGTCACCATGACGCCGCACATCTTCTCGCCGCTGGCGATCTGCGGGAGCCAGCGGCCCTTCTGCTCGTCGGTGCCGCCCTTCTCGATCGCGGTTCCGATGATCTCGGGCCGGGTGATCAGCGAGCCGGCCGCACCGATCGAGCCGCGCGACAGCTCTTCGGTGACCAGCACCATGTTCAGCAGGTCGTCGGGTCCCCCGGACGCGTAGCCGCCGTGCTCCTCTCCGATCGACAGCGCGAAGCACCCCATCTCGGCCAAGCCGGTGATGATGTCGTCGGGGATGTCCGCGTCGTCGCGGTGGACGTGCTCGGCCACCGGCATCACCTTCTCCTCCGCGAACTGACGGAAGGCCTGACGGACCATCTCCAGCTCTTCGCCGAGGTGCATCGGCAGGTGCGGGTTCGCGATGACATCATCGCCGAGCGACGACAGGAACCCGCTGTCACGGCCGACCGTGATCGCGTCGCTGACTGCCGCGTCCGCGAGCCCGAGGTCTGCGGCTGTCAGACCCCACTCCGACACCCGTCCGAGCCACCGCGCGATGAGGTCTGCGTGGACGTCCGCCGCCCACGCCAGGGCCAGCTTCGCCTCAAGCGGGCCACCCTCGCCGTACGTCAGCAGCGACTCTGCCGCCCGGACCGACGACGCGATGGACGCAAAGTCGTACAGGACGGTCTGGTGCTCGTCCATCAGCGGAACCGAGGTGCGTCCGTCTTTCTCGGTGACGTCAGCGAGGTGGACAGCGGCGCGGTCAACAGCGGCGCGCAGCGCCTGCGTCAGAGTGCGGGCCTGGTCGAGGTGGGACACGCGTGACTCCTGGTGGATCTGGGAGGACCGCCTCGCGGGCGGGCGGGCGACGCACGCAGTGTGGCCCAGCCCCCCGCGCGGACGCCAACCGGACCGACCGCAGCGGACCGGACGCGGCCGCGACTGTGACCGCGCACGGCGCTCACTCGGTCTACCTGCAGCTGGTTGTGAATGGTCACGGAGATCAAGCAGCAGGCAGGCGCCGTAGCCGTGGGCGGAGAATCATCCAGACACATCACCGTACGTGCACCCCCCTCTCAATGAGCGAGCAGATCTATGCGCCGATACGTCAAAAAGCTTGGTCTGCTCGCGTCCTGCGTCAGCGTCGCCGCGATGGTCCCGGTGGCCATCGGCGGCCCCCGGTCGCAGGCCCCCACCCCAGAGCAGGGCCCGGAGCAGGGCCCAGAGCAGGGCCTAGAGCAGGGCCTAGAGCAGGGCCTAGAGCAGGGCCCAGAGCAGGGCCTAGAGCAGGCCGTCGATGAGGCGCTCGACGGCCTGACCTGGGTCGCGATGGACATGCACCTGCACACCGACCACTCCAGCGACGGCGGCCTGTTCCACCAGCAAGAGAAGGATCAGCGCAACCAGGACACGTTCCTCGACGAGCAGCGCGACCAGGCGCTGCGCATGGGCATGGACGGGGTTGCGTTCACCGATCACCGCAACTTCGGGCAGCACTACGACCCGGGGTTCATGCTGGACACCGACAACCCGCTCGTGGACCAGCAGTTCCTTGTGACCGGACAGGAGTGGGGGGGCGGCCGGCACGGCACGGCGTTCGCCACGATGCGGCGCATCGACCACGGATCGACCGACCTGCTCGGCTGCGGCCTCGCGCAGATGGCCCTTGAGGTTGCGGCACAGGACGGCCTGCTGGGGATCGCGCACCCGAAGGACAAAGGCGCCGATGCGTGCATGTCCGAGCTCGTCGGCTACCCACTTTCGCACGTCGAGGCGCTGCGAGGCGGCGACAACGAGCTTGCGCATCAGCACGACGCCCCCGGCGGCGGCAACGGTTCCAACGTCGCCTGGTATCAGGCGTTCTCTGAGGCGGGTGGCCGGTCGGCTGCCGTGAACGGAAGCGACAACCACTTCAAGCAGGTGTGGGCCGGCCCCCCCGGCCCTGGCGGGTCCGCGGGGTACGTCCTCGTCGAGGCAGGCGCCGCTGACCCGGAGGCCGCCTTTGTCGAGGCGGTGCGGGCACGCCGGACCCTCGGTGGCTGGAGTGCAGGCAACGCGCGGCTTGTGACGCTGCTGGACGCCGACATGGACGGCACGTTCGACGCGCTCACCGGCGGCGTCGCCGTGCCCACCAGCGACACCGTGACAGTCGCGGTTCGCGTCACTGGCGCCACCGCGGGCGTCGCCCTCGGACACACCGTGCAGCTGGTCGACGACCAGGGAGTCATCGTCGCCGAGGAGGCGATCACCTCGCCGGTGCAGACGATGTCGTGGACGTTGCCTGCGAGATCGGATTTCTACCGCGCGATGGTCAGCAGCGTCGCTGCGACGCAGATCGGGCTTCCCGACCCGCTGGACTACATCGACACGCGCATCATGTCATCAACCCCGGTGTGGACCACGCCTGACACCACGTACGGCACCGATCCGGTCGCCACCGGAATCGCGCCACTCGGCGGCGGCGACTTCTCGGGCTTTGGCGATCTGGCCGAGGATGATGCTGGCACGCTGCACGCTGTCTGGATCGAGCGTCGAGGCACCGCTCGCTCGCTCTGGAGCGCACGGTCGCTCGACGATGGCGCGAGCTGGCAGGACGCGCGCGCCCTGCCGGACACCCTCGGGGCCCGGACCCCGACAATCGTGGCCGATGATGAGCTGCTGCTGCTGGCGTGGGAGGCGCACGACCCGACCCGTTTCGGCGGGTCAATCCACACAGCGAGCTCGAGCGATGGGGGCATCACCTGGGTGCAAAGCGATCTGTCGTTCGGCCGCAACGCCGCGCGGCCCGACCTTGCGGCGCACGGCGGTCGCCAGCATCTGGTGTGGCAGGAGCAGCAGCTTGACGACACGTGGGCCGTCGTCCACCAGTCGTTCGACGGCGGTTCGCCGTCAGGCCCGCTGACGACTGTGTCGTCGGCCGGACCTGTCAACGGCGGCCAGACCAACGTCGCTATCCCACCTCGGACGCTGATGCATATCCCGGCATCCGTTGAGCCCACAGTGACCGCCCGCGACGGCATCGTCGCCGTGGCGTGGGAGGACAACCGTGATGACCCGACACCGGGACGCAGCGGCGCACCCGACGACTGGGCCATCTTCGGCACCGTCTCGACCGACGGTGGCGCAACGTTCGGCGGCGACGTGCGGTGGACCGACAACCCGCGACGCCAGGATGACGACACCGACCCCGAGGGCGTCGAGGGCAACCCGGCGCTGGACGCCGACCTGGTGGTGACGACCGACGGGCAGCTCGTGCTGGCGTTCACCCAGACCGACGTGTCGGGAACCACCGACGTGTGGACGCGGACCGGGTTCGCCGACGGAAACGTCGCGATGTGGAACGAAGCAATCCGCGTCGCAGCGACCGGTAGCTGGTCCTCCCACCCGCAGCTTGCGCGACAGGGTGTCGGGGCCCAGCTCGTGTGGCAGGAGGCGACCGAGGCCACGTGGCACCTCGTTCGCACCGCGGCCGTCGACCTCGCTGGCGCGTGGTCGACGCCCGAAGAGATCACGCAAGCAACGCGCTACGCCGGCTGGCACGCGCTCGCCGGGGACCACCTCATCATGACCGCGGAGGATGCCAACGGAGCTGCTCGCACCTACACCATGCGGCACCGGTGACGCTGCCGGCGACGCATCGCCGGACGTGGGGTGGTCACGTCCGAGCGATCAGCGCGGCGCCGAGCGCACCGCTCTCGTCGCCGAGCGTGGCCGCGAACACGCGCACGCGCGCCGGCACGAGGAACAGATTCGGACGCATCGCGGCCTCGACGCGTCGCAAGAACTGCGGGCCGAGCTTGTCCGACAACCCACCGCCGAGCACGACCGCCTCCACGTCCAGCAGGTTTACAGCGGACGCGATGCCAGCCCCGAGCGCAGCCACGCAGTCGTCTACGAGGTTCGCGACCAGCGGGTCGCCCTTGGCCAGCGCGTCGCGGATGACGCCCGACGTGATGCGATCTACGCCGCGCTGCTCGACGAGTGACGGGACGATCGTTGGCTCGCCGGCAGCGATGGCGCGCTCGACCGCGTTCTCCATCGATCGACGCCCGGCGTACGCCTCGACGCAACCGCGCCGGCCGCACGGACACATCGCGCCGCCCATACCGACGACGGTGTGACCGAACTCGCCCGCACCCCCAACCGAACCCTCGTACGGGACACCGTTGAGCACCAGACCGCCACCGACACCGGTGCCGACGAAGACAACGAAGACGTTGTCGTAGCCCCGGCCAGCGCCGTGCTGATGCTCGGCCGCCGCAGCGGCCGTTACGTCGTTAATGACGCGCACCGGCTTGTGGACCCGGTCCTGCAGCCCGTCGCGAAGCGAGAAGCGGTCGAACCAGCCGGGCACGTTCGCGGCGCCGCCGACGGTCCCGTCGATGACGACGCCGGGCGTGCCGACGCCGATCGCGGTCACGTCATC